>JAVJPD010000262.1:0-2407 GCA_040216475.1 Rhodospirillales bacterium | reverse complement strand
AATTTTGTTTTGTGCGCTCTCGATCATCGCTTAACGGAGCAGCCGTCATGAATAACTCTACGGTCGCGAAGGGCCTGGCGGGTGTCGTCGTCGACGAGACGAAAATCTGTCAAATCGATAAGGACGAGAATCTCCTTTACTACTACGGTTACGAGATCAAGTCGTTGACCGATCAGGCCGCTTATGAAGAGGTGGCCTACCTGCTTGCCCATGGCGACCTGCCGTCGGCTTCCTCTTTGGCGTCCTACAAGACCGCGATGGCCGGGGGGCGTGCGCTCCCCGATGCCTTGAAAGCGATTTTGGAACGATTGCCGGCGGATGCCGACCCGATGGACGTGTTGCGGACCGGCTGCTCCGTTCTCGGCAGCCTGGAGCCGGAGTCATCCGATAACGATCAGTTCAAGATCGGCGCCAAGCTCGCGAACTATTTCTGTTCGATGCTGTTCTATTGGCATCGCTTCCACCGGTCCGGCGAACGGATCGAAACGGAAACCGGCGAAGACAGCGTGGCCGGGCATTTTCTTCATTTGCTGAGCGGCAAAACGCCCGACGAGGCGTTTCGCCGGGCGATGGACGTTTCGTTGATCATTTATGCCGAGCATGATTTCAATGCATCAACCTATGCCGCGCGCATCGCGGCCTCGACCCTGTCGGACGTTTATTCCTGTTACACCTCGGCCATCGGCACCTTGCGGGGCCCGTGGCACGGCGGCGCCAATGCCGCGGTCATGAAAATGTTGGAGCAGTATAAAACGCCCGACGAAGCCGAGGCCGCCGTGTTGGATATGTTCGCGAACAAAAAGCGGGTGATCGGTTTCGGCCAGCGGGTCTACGCGACGGCCGATCCGCGCAATGCGATCAACAAGGTTTGGGCGGAAAAACTGACCGAAGCCGCCGGCGACACGGTTCTGTATCCGGTTGCCGAACGGATCGAGGAGGTGGTTTGGCGCGAAAAGAAGATTTTTGCCAATTTGGATTATTATACGGCGGTGATCTACCGGATGTGCGGCCTGCCGACGCATATGTTTCCGGCGGTGTTCGTGATTGCCCGCACGAGCGGGCTGTTGGCGCACATCGCCGAGCAGCGCGCGAACAACAAGCTGATTCACCCGTTGGCGAAGTTTATCGGGCCCGCCCCGAGGCCGTTCGTGTCTCTTGAACGGCGCGATTGAGTGGTTTTAGATGATAAGTAACCGGAGCAAGATGACCCATGGCATTCGAAGATAAGATCAAGGAACACGAAGCGCGCCGCGCCAAGGCCATGGCGATGGGCGGCGAGGAGAAACTCGCGAAACGCCGTAATGCCGGCGTGTTGAGCGCGCGTGATCGGATCAATTATCTGTTGGATGCCGGTTCGTTCCGCGAATCCGGTCTGTTCGGCACTTCTTATATAAAGGAAATGCGCGAACAAACGCCGACCGACGGCAAGGTGTGCGGATTCGGGGACATCGAGAGCCGCCCGGTCGGGGTCGTTGCCTACGATTTTACGGTCAAGGGATCGTCCTCGAGTTATACCAACAACCGCAAGATGGCCCACATCAAGGATATGGGCGCCCGGCGCGGTTTTCCCGTGGTGTTTCTGAGCGAATCCACCGGCGTGCGCATGCCCGACGTGATGGGCGAAGGCATGGGCATGACGAACGAGGGCAACCGTTTTCTGCGCCGCCGGGAATCCCCCTGGGTTTCGGCGTTGATGGGCTATGCGTTCGGGTCGGCGGCTTGGCACGCCTGTTCGTCGGATTTCAACGTGATGCGCAAGGGATCGGTGATGGCAGTCGCGAGTCCGCGCATGGTCTCCAAAGCCTTGAAGCGGGAAGTGACGGGAGAGGAACTCGGCGGGTGGCAAGTGCATGCCGATCACTCGGGATTCGCCGACGCGGTTACCGAAAGCGACGAAGAAACCCTCGATATCGTTAAGCAGTTCCTGAGTTATATGCCGAGCCATCGGAACGAGGCGCCGCCGGTTCGGCCCGTGCCGCCCGGCTCAGACGAGGGCAGCGAAAAAATCCTGGACCTGCTGCCGGAATCCCTGGCGCGGGTTTACGACGTGCGCAAAGTCATCAAGGCGTTTATCGATAAGGACAGCTTTTTCGAAATCAAGGCCCGCTACGCCCGCAGCCTGACGACCGCGCTGGTGCGAATCGGCGGCCATGTCGTGGGGATCGTCGCCAACAACCCCCAATTCAAGGGCGGCGTCATGGACGCGGACGGGTGTTGTAAGGCGACGAGTTTCATCGTGCTTTGTGATTCCTATAATATTCCGCTGGTGTTCCTGCAGGATCAGCCGGGTTTCCTGATCGGGCCGGAAGCGGAAAAGGACGGCGTGATCGGCAAGGTCATCAACTGGATGAATGCCCTGCTGCAAGTGTCGATGCCGCGGATCAGCATTATCCTTCGGAAAAGCTAC
>JAVJPD010000261.1:0-10551 GCA_040216475.1 Rhodospirillales bacterium | reverse complement strand
GGATCGATGTCGTAAAACGGCAAGAGCGCGGCGATGGCCTGCAGGCGCTTGCCGCCGTCGGCGAGGAACAACGCGTCGAACGGCAGCGGCCCGAGGGTCTGCAGCCGTTCGAGCCGGTCGAGCGCGCGCTTGGACACCTCGTCGTCGCGCGCCTTCAATTCCGCCCGTTGCGCCAGGAGCGCGGCGCGGCGGCTGTCGTAATCGGCGAATTCGCGCACCAGCGCCGTGTAGTCCTCGGTGTGGGGATCGTAGAACTCGACGCGGGTCGCGACCGCGCCGTTTCGCTCGACGGCCTGGCGGAAGTCCTCGATCACCGTGCGCCCGTAGGGGGTGTCGGGCGCCAGCGCGGCGAAGCGCTGCACGCCGCGCGAGCGCGCGAAGCGCACCACCCGCCACACTTCCGCGCTCGGAATGAAGCCCATCGTGAACGCGCCGTCGCCGGCGACGGATTTATCGCTCGAAAATGCCACCACCGGCACGTTGGCCGCGCGCGCCGCCGGGGTCACGGCCTTGACCGACGCCGAGAGCAAGGGCCCGAGGATCAGGCGCGCGCCGTCGGCGATGGCGAACCGCGCCGCGTCGGCCGCGCCCTCGGGGGTGCCCTTGGTGTCGTGCACCAGCAACTCGAAGCTCTTATCCGAAAAAGAAAACAGCGCGAGCTGCGCGGCGTTCAGCATCGCCTCGCCGATTTGCGCGTTCGGGCCCGACAGCGGCAGCAGCAACGCGACACGCACGCTGCTCGTTTTCATCGGCGGCGGCGGCGGCATCGCGGGCACCACCTCCGGTTGCGCGCCCTGCGGCGCGGTTTGCGGCGGGACGGGGCGGTTCAACAGCGGCGTGAACGACGGCGGCGCCGGGCTTTCCCGGGACGGTTCCACCAAGGCGATGTCGCCCGGCGGGCGTTGCGAGCGGGCGGGCATATCGTCGAAGGTCGGCGGCCAGCCCGGTTCGGCGTCCGCCGTCTGCCGGTCGGGCGCGGTGAGCGGCGGCGATGGGGGCGGCGCGGATAACGGCGCGGACGGTGCGGCGGGCGAGGGTCGCGACGGGGCGGCGGTTTCGACCGGCTCGCCGAGGGGCAGTTGCTCCGGCTGGGACGGCGCGCGGCGCGAAGACGACGGGCTTCGCGAGGCCGGCACGACATCCCTCTTGGCATCTCTTTGCGCCTCGGGCAGCTGTCCGGCCGGTGCCCGGGCGGCGCCGCCCGGCCAGGGGAACGGTAACGATGCCGTCTGGCAGGCCGACAGAAACGCCGACAGCAACAGGACGAGCGCGACGAGGCCGCGCCCGGATAGGCCTTTTTTATTGCTGGTATCGCGCACCGATTTGTTCATGATTCAATGTTATGCGCCGTATTCGTTTGTAACGGCGCCGCCTTGCAGCCTAACGGTCCGGACATGACGCGTAAACAGCCCGATCGAGCAAAGCCCGGTAAACCCTTGAGTCCCGGCCTTCACGTCGTCGCGACCCCGATCGGCAACGCCGCCGATATCACGCTGCGCGCGCTCGAGGTCTTCCGGAACGCCGACGTCATCGCCTGCGAGGATACCAGAATTACCGGCAAACTTCTTCACATTCATGGGATCGAGGCGGATTTGACCCCCTATCACGAGCATAACGCCGCGCGGGTGCGCCCCGCTCTGATCGAACGCCTGAAGGCGGGCCAAACGGTCGCGCTGGCCTCCGACGCCGGCACGCCCTTGATCAACGATCCCGGCTACAAGCTCGTCACCGCCTGCCGGGCCGAGGGCATTGCGGTCACCGCCGAACCCGGCGCGTCCGCCGTGATGGCCGCGCTCGTCGTTTCCGGCCTGCTGACGGACCGGTTCCTGTTCGCGGGCTTCCTGCCGGTGAAACAGGCCGCGCGCGCGCGCACCCTCGAAACGCTGCGCGCCGTTCCGGCGACGCTCGTTTTCATGGAATCGCCGAAGCGCCTGGCGGCCGCGCTCGCCGACATGGCGGATGTCCTGGGCGCGCGCGAGGCGGCGGTCGCGCGCGAACTGACGAAGCTGCACGAAGAGGTGCGGCGCGGCACGCTCGCGGACCTGGCCGAACAGTATGCCGGCGCCGCCGCGCCGAAGGGCGAGGCGATGATCGTGATCGCACCGCCGGGCGAAGAAGAGCCGCTCGGCGAAAACGACCTCGACGGCATGATCCGCGACGCGCTGGGGCGCGGAAGTGTGCGCGACGCGGTGCGTGAGATCGTCGAGGCGACCGGCCTGTCGCGCCGCGACGTTTACGCGCGCGCGCTCGAAATCGAGAAATCCCGCCATGAGCCCCGCGGCTGACCCCCAAGGCGATCCGCGCGGCGATTCGGCGGCGCGCGGTGAGTCGGCGGCGCGCAAAAAAGCCTGGCGCTACGGAATGCTCGCCGAAACGGTTTGCGTGATCGCGTTACGTTTACGCGGCTATCGCGTGCTGGCGCGGCGCTACAGGACGCCGCTCGGCGAGATCGACATTATCGCCCGGCGCGGCGATACGCTCGCCTTCGTCGAGGTGAAGGGCCGCGCCGATATCCGCGGCGCCGCCGATTCGATTTCGCCGCGCCAACGGATGCGGATTCAACGCGCGGCGCGCGCCTATCTGCAGCGCCATCCGGAACACGCGGCGCGCGCGATCCGATTCGACGCCGTTTTGGTCGCGCCCGGCCGCTGGCCGGTGCATGTCCGCGACGCCTGGCGGCCGGACGATTCATGATAAAGGCGGCGGCTTCATTAAGATGACCGGCACGGGTTGCGCCGTAAGTTATCTTCAGCCGGCCATTGTCTCGGCGCCGTTTCCTTGGCATGATGCGTTACGGTAAACGGCGCTTCGGTTTCTCCGGGTTACGAGCGGCATTCATGATCATGACGGTTTTCAGCGGCACATCCGGGCGCACGGCGCATCGGGCGCATGCGGCAATAGGCGGGCGCGCGGGTTTTTTCGCGCTGCTGCTGTGCGCGGTTTTAGCGCTGCCGGGTTGCGGCGTGGTGGTCGGCGCCGGCGCGGCGACCGGAATCACCGCCTACCAGGAGCGCGGCGTCGAGGGCGCCGCCGAGGACCTGCGCATCCAGATCCGGATCATGGACAAGTGGCTCAATCACGACAGTTCGATGGTGCGCAAGCTCGGCATCGAGGTGTACGAAAGCCGCGTGCTGCTGACCGGCATCGCCGACAGCGAGAAAATGCGCGCCGACGCCGTGCGCCTCACCTGGCAGGCCGCCGGCGTCAAGGAGGTGCTGAACGAGATTCAGCTGCCGGGCCAAACCGCCGAAACCTCGCTCGCGCGCGATTCCTGGATTACCGCGCAATTGAAATCGAAGATCACGTTCGATCAAAAAATCTACGCGGTGAATTATTTCATCGAGACCGTCAACGGCACCGTCTATCTGCTCGGCGTCGCGCAGAACCAGACGGAGCTGGACCGGGTCGTCGCGCACGCCAAGCGGCTGACTTACGTAAACAAGGTCATCTCGCACGTGCGTCTCAAAAAACAAAAGGGAGCGTAGGCCGTGAAGCCGCTGCCGCACATCCAAGCCCGCCTGCGCCGCATCGGCACGCTCGACGCGGCGCAGATTCGTTTGGGCGAGACCGCGCTGTTTCTCGCCAACGCGATCAACAAACTGGCGCGGATCATGCCCTATGTCCGCCATCTCAAGCGGCTTACGCTCGATGTGACGAACTATCTCGGCAGCGACATCGATACCGACGACATCACGCTGCGCGCCGAAGCCCTGCGCCAGGTGCTGGCGAAACGCTACGGCTACGGTCCCGCGCCCGACGGCGCCGATCAGTTGGAGGCCGCCAATCTGATGCGCCTGATCGACACCCGCATGGGCAGCGGCGCCGCGCTGACGGTGCTGTACGTGCACGTCGCGCAGTCCCTCGGCTGGGACGCCGGCGCCGTCGATTTTCCCGGACGCTCGCTGGTACGCCTCGAGACCGGCGGCGTGCGCGGCATTTTCGATCCGTCCGACGGATTCCGCTTCCGCGCGCCGCAGGACCTGCGCCGCCTGCTGAAGGAGATCGTCGGCACCCAGGCCGAGCTGGTGCCGGCGCATTACGCCGCGCTCGACAACCGCGCGCTGCTGGTGCGCTTCCAGGACCGGGTGAAGCTCTACCTGCTCGAAACCGAACGTTACTTCGAGGCCGCCGACATCATCGAAACGACCCTGCTGATCGCGCCGCGCGAGGCCGCGCTGTGGCGCGAGCTCGGCCACCTGCACGCCCGGCTCGACAACATCGGCGCCGCGGTGAACGCGCTCGAAACTTTCATGAGCCTCAGCGAGGGCAGCGAGCGCCGCTACCGCACGTCGCTGGTGCTGCAGGAATTGCGCGCCAGGCTGCAATAGCCGTACAATCGAAAAAAATCTTCCGGACTCTTTGTCGTCATCTTGGGGAGAGCGCGCATGACGCTGACCGTCGCCATCCAAATGGACCCGATCGAAGCCGTCAACATCGACGCGGATTCGACGTTCGTGCTGGCGCTGGAGGCGCAGCGGCGCGGCTACGCGCTTTATCATTATCTGCCTCATCACCTCGCGTTCAGACACGGCCGGGTAACGGCGAAGGCGCGCGCGCTTCAGGTGCGGCGCACGAAAGGCGACCACTTCGTGCTCGGCGAATACGAAACCGTCGATCTCGCGCTGATGGACATCGTGCTGATGCGCCAGGACCCGCCGTTCGACATGGCCTACATCACCGCGACCCATCTGCTCGAACACGTGCACCCGCATACGCTCGTCGTCAACGATCCGGTGCACGTGCGCAACGCGCCGGAGAAACTGTTCGTCACCCATTTCGCCGAGCTGATGCCGCCGACGGTGATCACCTCGAACAGGGACGACATCCTCGCCTTCAAGCGCGAACAGAAGGACATCATCATCAAACCGCTGTTCGGCAACGGCGGCGCCAACGTGTTCCACAGCCCGCCCGGGGACGACAACCTGAACGCGCTCTTGGAGATGTTCACCGCGCTCTATCGCGAGCCGATCATCGCGCAGGCCTACGTGCCGGCCGTGCGCGCGGGCGACAAGCGCATCATCCTGATCGACGGCAAGTCGGCGGGCGCGGTCAACCGGGTGCCGGCGGCGGGCGACGTGCGCGCCAACATGCACGCCGGCGGGCGGCCCGAGAAGTCGGCGCTCACCGACGCCGACAGGCGCATCTGCGAGGCCATCGGCCCGGCGCTGGCCGAGCGCGGCTTGCTGTTCGCGGGCATCGACGTGATCGGCGACAGGCTCACCGAAATCAACGTCACCTCGCCGACGGGGTTACAGGAGATCGGCCGCTTCGATGAAACCTCGCTCGAAGCGCAGGTCTGGGACGCCATCGAGAAACGCTACGCCGATACACGCGGATAGAATGGGCGACGCGAGGGTAGCGTTTACGAACCGTCTCGTATAAAGCATCCTATGACTCCATTGATGAACCGCTTGGGGAATCCCGGTTAGATGGATCCGTTGACGCAAGGTGCGTTGGGCGCGGCCTTACCGAAGGCGATGCCCGGGCGCTCGAATATCGCTATCGCCGGCCTTTTCGGCTTTGTCGGCGGGCTTGCGGCCGATCTCGATATTTTGATCCGCTCCGATACCGACCCGCTGCTGTTTCTCGAATATCACCGGCAGTTCACCCATTCCCTGATTTTCATCCCCGTCGGCGGACTGATTTGCGCGGTTTTGCTGCGCGTGCTGCTGGGCAAACGCTGCACGCTGTCTTTCACGCGTTGTTTGCTGTTCTGCTCTCTGGGATACGGGACGCATACGTTCCTCGACGCATCCACGTCCTACGGAACGATGCTGCTCTGGCCGTTCAGCGACACGAGGTTCTCCTGGAGCATCATCTCCGTCGTCGATCCGTTGTTCACGATTCCGCTGTTGACGCTCGTCGTCATGTCCGCGCTCAAGCGCCAACCTAAATATGCGCGGTTCGGCCTCGCCTGGGCGGCGTTTTATTTATGTCTGGGCGCCTACCAGCACGGCGCCGCGCTCGATACGGCACGGCAGATCGCCGCCGGGCGCGGCCACGAAACGGTACGCATCGAGGTAAAACCCGGTTTCGCCAATATCGTCGTATGGAAGTCGATCTACGAAACCGCCGATGCGTTTTACGTCGACGCGGTTCGCGCCACCGTGCGGCCCCGCGTCTTCCCGGGCGGGACGGTGCCGAAACTGGACTTGGCCCGCGACTTCCCGTGGCTCGACGCGGCGAGCCGGCAAGCCGAAGATGTCCGGCGTTTCCGCCGCTTCAGCGACGGCTTCGTCGCGAAAGACCCGAACCGGCCGAACCGCATTTTCGACGTCCGGTATTCCTTCATCCCCAACGACCTGACGGCGCTGTGGTCGATCGATCTGTCCCCGGGCGCGGCCGGCGGCGATCACGCGAGATACCGGACCCACCGGGACGGCGCGCGGGAGAAGTTCGGCGCGCTTTGGCGGATGATGCTCCATTAGAACGGATCGCGATGGACCGGGCGATGCTGCCGAACTATCGTGATCCGATCTAGCCACGCCCGCTTCCGCCCCCTAAACTCCCCTTGTCGAAAACGCAATGACGGGGATTCTCCGACATGGTCGCGCGCGTCGCCACCGTCGCCTTTCAGGGCTTCGAGGTCTTGGACGTCGACGTCCAGGTCCAGACGGGCCAGGGCCTGCCCGCCTTCACCGTGGTCGGCCTGCCCGACAAGGCGGTCGGCGAATCGCGCGAACGGGTCCGCGCGGCGCTCGGCGCCATCGGCCTGGCGCTGCCGGCGCAGCGCATCACCGTCAATCTGTCCCCTGCCGACGTACTGAAAGAGGGCTCGCACTTCGATTTGCCGATCGCCGTCGGTTTGCTGGCCGCCATGGGCGTGCTGCCTTCCGATGAAATCGCGGCCTACACCGCACTCGGCGAATTGGCGCTCGACGGCGCGCTGAGCCCGGTCGCGGGCGTGCTGCCGGCGGCCATCCACGCGTCCAGCCTGTCGCGCGGGCTGATCTGCCCGGCCGCGCAGGGATCGGAAGCCGCGTTCGCCGGTACAATCGAAATTCTCGCGCCCGCGAACCTGCTGGCGCTGATCAATCATTTCAAGGGAACCCAGGTCCTCACGCCGCCCGAACCGCTGGCGGCGGCGATCGAGGCGCACGGGCCCGACATGGCCGATATCAAGGGCCAGGAAACCGCGAAGCGCGCGCTCGAGGTGGCGGCGGCCGGGGGCCACAACATGCTGATGACCGGCCCGCCCGGCGCGGGCAAATCCATGCTGGCGGCCCGCCTGCCCGGCCTGCTGCCGCCGCTCGACCCTTCCGAGGCCTTAAGCGTCAGCATGATTCACAGCCTCGCCGGACAGTTGAAGGACGGGCGGATCGCGCGCACGCGGCCCTTTCGCGATCCCCATCACGGCGCGTCGCTCGCCGCGCTCACCGGCGGCGGGCTTCGGGCGAAGCCGGGCGAGGTGTCGCTCGCGCATCTCGGCGTTTTGTTCCTCGACGAGCTGCCGGAGTTCCAGCGCGGCGTGCTGGAAGCGCTGCGCCAGCCGCTCGAGGCCGGACACATCACGGTGGCGCGCGCCAACGCGCACGTCACGTATCCGGCCCGCGTGCAACTGATCGCCGCGATGAATCCGTGCCGCTGCGGCTATCTCGACGACCCCGCCCAGGCCTGTTCGCGCGCGCCGAAATGCGCGCAGGATTATCAAAGCAAGATTTCCGGGCCGCTTTACGATCGCATCGATCTGCACGTGGAGGTTCCGGCCGTGAACCCTTTGGATTTATCCGCGCCCGCGCCAAGCGAATCCTCCGCCGTCATCGCCAAAAGAGTGTCGGCGGCGCGCGCCATCCAGAAGAAACGCTTCGAGTCGTTACACAACGACGGCGCGCCCGCGATCCGCACCAACGCCGAGGCCGACGGCGTGCTTTTGGAACGGATCGCGACGCCGGACGCGAACGGCCTGCGGCTTCTCACCGACGCCGCCGGGCGTATGAAGCTCACCGCGCGCGGCTATCATCGGGTCCTTCGCGTCGCGCGCACGCTGGCCGATCTGGAGAATGCCGCAACGATTCAGCGCCACCACATCGCCGAGGCGCTATCCTATCGCCGCATCGTGCCCGGGCGAAATCCGGTGCAGGCGGCGGGGTGACGCGCTAAGGTCGTAAAAAACGAAACCGCAAAATACGGGAAGCGCCTTTCATGGAGACGACAGCATGAAAGCCATGGTCCTGACCGGGCCGGACAAGCCGTTCGAGCTTCTGGACGTGCCCGATCCCGTTCCGGGGCCGGGGGAGGCGGTCGCGCGCGTGCTTGCCTGCGGCGCCGGGCTCACCATCCAGCACACCCGCGCCGGGCGCTCGAAGACCGACTATCCGCGCATCATCGGCCACGAAATCGCCGGCGAGATCGTCGAGGTCGGTAAAGGCGTCTCGGATTTGAAAATCGGCGATCCGGTAACCGCGTATTACTACCTCACCTGCGGGGAATGTCGTTGGTGCCGGGCCGACCGGGAGACCCTGTGCGACAACCTCAAGGGCACGGTCGGGCGTCATGTTGATGGCGGCTACGCGGAATTCATCAAGCTCCCGTCGCAAAACTTCATCAAGCTGCCCGACGGACTCGATTACAAGAACCACCCCGCCGAGATCGGCGTGATCACGGACGCCATCGCGACGCCGGTGAAGGTGGTGAAGAAGGCGCGTATCAAGCCGGGCGAAACGCTGGCGGTGATCGGTGCCGGCGGCGGCCTCGGCATGCAGATGATCGTGGTCGGCACGTGGGCCGGCGCGCGCGTCATTGCCGTCGACGTGCGCGCGGAGAAACTGGATGCCTGCCGCGAGCACGGCGCCGACGCCGTGATCGACGCCTCCAAGGCGAACGTCGCCGAGGCATTGAAAGAACTCGGCCGCGGCGGTGTCGACGTGATCGCCGATTTCGTCGCCTCCGGCGAGACGCTGCAGGCGGGGCTCAAGGGCCTCGCCAAGGCCGGGCGTCTGGTGGTGCTCGGCGGCACGGCGGCGAAGACCTTCGCCGCCGATATCGAGCTCATCAAGCCCGAGCGCGAGATCATGGGCAGCAAGTACGCGACCAAATCGGAGGTGCGCGAGGCGCTCGATCTGGTGGCGAGCGGCGCGGTGTGGCCCGTGGTCACGGAAATCCGCCCGCTCGCGGACGCCGAAGCCTTGCACCAACGGGTCGAAAGCGGACTCGTGATCGGCCGCGCCGCCATTATGGTCAATCTTTGAGTTTAGTGGCCTTAGCGCAAAAAGGCTGATAAACTATTTTTATCAATTAACGATATATTTGGTTCGTGATGGCAAAAGCATCTTTAAAGCTGCCTGATGGCACAAGTGTTTTGATTGAAGGTACTGCTGAAGAAGTTGCCAGATTACTGGCAACTGTTGGCGGCGCTACCACAGCACAACAAAATAAACCTAAAAAAGCACGTAAACCTCGTACAGGAAATGATAAAGGCAAAAAAGTTGAAGGTACTGATGGACCAGATTTAAACGAAATCGTAAATCTGATTAAATCTTGTGATGAGGCTGAGGCAATTGAAAAACAGATTCTTGATAAAGCAGGTCTGGTTAATCGCTCTCTATTGCCCCTTTATATTATCCATGAACATTTTAATAATAAATTTGGCCTCACAACTGGTGAGATAAGCGCAGTTACCGCAGACCTTGGCGTTAAAATTTCTACCCCTAATGTCAGTACCACGCTCAGTAAAACTGCTTCTCGATACGTTCAGGGTGATCGCCTTCGCAAACGAGGACAGATCGTAAGATACTTACTTAGTCGCAAAGGCGTTCAATATTTAAAGGGCGTTTTGTCCGGAGAATAGTTTGGAGCGCGGCACCTTTCTAAAGCACGCTGAAGAACAAGAAGGTCCATGCTCTCACATGGACAGAGCTATTGCTTTGCTTTGGTTTTATAGGCAAACAGCACAATTCGATGAAAGAAGCGCATCAGAACTAGCTGTTGACTTAGAAGAAGAGGGGTTTGCAAAACCACATGTTTCGCGATTAAAAAATTCTTTAAAACGTAGTCGGTTTACTATTCTAAGCCGTAACGGCAAAGCTCACAGAATAAATATAGCCAACATCGCAGAACTTGACCGTAAATACGGTCAGTTAATGAATCTTACGGTTCTTGAGCCGTCAAATTCAATACTTCCCCTAGAGTGGGCCATCGGCAAACGCCAGTATTTAGAAAAAATTTTTAGACAAATAAATGGGGCATACGATGTGGGTTATTACGATGCTTGTGCGGTTTTAATGAGGCGTATGATTGAATCCTTAATTATCGAAATATACATTGTAGCTGGACGCCGTTCTGACATTCAGGCGGGCAGTAGTTTTCTTCAACTTGATGGTCTTATCAGTAAAATCACAAATGATAACCAAATCACTTTGGCTCGTGCGACGCCTAAAACAATGAGAGAAATAAAAGATATTGGTGATACTGCTGCCCACAACAGAACCTACGTTACTATTGTCCAAGATATAGATGACCATAAAACGAAATTTAGGAGAGTCATCCATGAACTTCTCGTACTTGCAAACATCTTATAAGTTTTAAATAATTCTTTTTATTCTAATTATCAAA
>JAVJPD010000260.1:0-4707 GCA_040216475.1 Rhodospirillales bacterium | reverse complement strand
GGCGCCATGCTGGTGGAGCCGACCGAAACGGAGGGCAAGCGAACGTTGGACATATTTATCGACGCCCTGCGCGGGCTCGTCCAAAAGGCGCGTGACGGCGAAGGCGAAATCCTGCGAAACGCGCCGTATCTGACGCCGCGGCGGCGGCTCGATGAAACCGGTGCCGCCCGTCATCCCGTTCTTCGGTGGACGCCGGACCAGTCCAAGGCCGCGGAATAACGGTCGGCACACACCCGTTAAATAAAACCGCCTTTCGAACTGTCTTCGTCCGGCGGAATAAGCGCCTCTTCCTCCTCCGACGTGAACAGCGTTTCCACGTAGGTGATCTCCTTGCGCATGCCCCGGCGCGACATGAATTTTTTCTGCGCCGGCCCCGGAAGGTCGGAAAACAGGATAACGCCTTTATCGATCAAAACTTCGATGACGTCTTCCAGAACGCGCACGAAGTCCAGATCGGACTGCATGAAATCCCATCGGGTTTTCGCCTGAGGATCGTCGCGCGCGAGAAATTCCACCAATTCCGGATCGTCGGCGGGAATTTGCTGAAGCCCCGGCCCAGTCTGCTGATAGACGGCCAGAATGTCGCCGGAGGCGTCGCGTTTCACAAAGGGCATATCCGTCCCCCACGGTATTTTCGCTGGCGATAGTGTAACCGCGAAACCGTCCGATCTTTAAGAAAAATTATTGGATTCAGCGTATTATGGGCAAAATGAGCCTTGCTTGCCGGGATTCTGCACTTAATTTGTTATTAAATTGAATCCACGTATTCAAACGAAGCGGCCGACGGGTAAACTCAGCCGATCACACGAAGACGCCTTGCATAAAAGGCGGGGGGGCTTCACATGCTGAATTGGGTTTTCGGCAACATCGTCAAACGGAAAAAGAAGCGCCGGAGCGAAAAGCGCCCGAAGGGCAAGAAGCCCGCTTACGAGGAAGCGAAACGGATCGCCGAGAAAGGCACCGTCGAGGAACGTCGCGATCTGGCGACGCACGAGGACCTCGAGCCGGAAATCCTCTATTACTTCACCGAAGATGAGGCCTCGGAAGTGCGCCGGGAAGTCGCCAATAATCCCGGCACCCCGCTTCAGGCGGATTTGATCCTGGCCCGCGATCCCAGTGACGAAGTCCGCATGGAACTCGCGCGCAAGATCGGCCAATTGGTCCCGGAATTGCCCCGCGAGCAGAATAAGCGGCTTGCCGATATGGCCTTGGAAATCCTGGAAATCCTCGCCAACGATCAACTCCCGATGGTGCGCGCCATCATTGCCGACGAATTGAAGCATTCGAAAAACGTGCCGCGCAGAATGGTCGAGCGCCTGGCGAACGATATGGAAGAGATCGTTTCCTGCCCGATTCTCGAATTTTCCCCGCTTCTTTCCAAACAAAGCCTTCTCGAAATCGTCGCCAGCGGTATTTCCAGCGGCGCGCTGCAGGCCATTTCGCGCCGCGAGAACCTGGATGCGATGATCGCCGATGCCGTTTACGAAACAGGCGATTCGAGCGCCGTCGAAAGCCTGCTCGACAACAAAACGGCCAACATCAACACGAAGACCATGGACAAGATCGCCGACGAGGCGGGAAACCACGCGGCCTGGCATTCCCCCATGGTGAATCGGGACGATCTGACGCCCAAAACGATCCGGCGAATCGCGACGTTCGTCAGCCGGTCTCTCCTCGATACGTTGATCAAACGCAATAACGTCAACGCCGTGCTGGTCGAGGAAATCCGCAAAACCGTACGCCAGCGCATCGAACGCGGCGACGCGCAAGACGATTCGCCGACTCTCGTCACCGCGCAGGATCGCGCCAAAAAGATGTTCGATGCGGGCGAGATGAACGAAAAAGTCATCATGCAGGCGATAAAAGACCGCGAATTGGCGTTCCTTCACCATTCCCTCGCCTTGATGTCGGGCTTGCCGTACGATGCCGTGCAAAAAATGTTGAACACTCCGAGCGGCAAAGGCGTGACGTCGCTATCGTACAAAGCGGGCCTGAGCATGAAAGCCTGCGAGCAATTGCAAAGAAGAATAGCCAAGGTCCCCATGAAGCACATGGTTCTGTCGAAACTCGACGGCAGTTATCCCATGACCGAAGACGATATCGATTGGTATCTCGACTTTTACCTGTAATTCTACCCTCAAGAGACTCATAGATTTTGGAATCGCCCACCCGAATCGTCGCGCCCGTCAAGGGCATCGCCTGCATGGTCGGCGGCGGCATCGTCCTGGTGACGCAGGATGCCCTGACCAAGTGGCTGACCGACGGCTATCCCGTCGGCGAGATTCTGTTTTGGCGCGCCTTGTTCTCCTTCATCCCACTTTTGATCTTCGTGTGGCACCAGGGCAGCTTCACGTGCCTCAAAACGCGGCGCCCGGGCATGCAGGCCCTGCGCGCGATCGGCATGCTGGGGTCGGCTTCGTTTATCGTGGTCAGCTTCAGCCTAATGCCGATCGCCGACGCCATCGCGTTGAACTTCACCGGCCCCTTGTTCGTCACCGCGTTGGCCACGCCTTTCCTCGCCGAGCGCGTCGGCTGGCGGCGCTGGACGGCCGTCTGCCTCGGGTTCACGGGCGTCATCGTTATGCTGCGTCCCGGCGGCGATATGCAATGGGTGGTGCTCCTGCCGGTCGCCTCGGCCATCGCCGGTGCCATCCGCGATATCATCACCCGTTACATGAGCGATACCGAAAACTCGACGGCGACCCTGTTCTATACCAACCTCCTGATCATCTTCGCCGGGCTTTGCACCCTGCCGTTCGGCGGCTGGCACCTGCCGAGCCCGGCCGACTTCGGCCTGTTCGCCGCCGTCGGCTGCTTTTCGGGCTCGGCGCATTTTCTCCTGATCCGGGCCTACCATTACAGCGAAGTCGCGGTGGTGACGCCGTTCAAGTATCTGACGTTGATTTGGGCCGTCCTTTTCGGTTACGTCGTGTGGGGAGACATCCCCGACCGCTATACGATCATCGGCTCCTCGATCATCGTCGCCAGCGGCCTTTACATCCTTTACCGGGAAACCTGGGCGAAGCGCCGCGCCGCGCTCTGATCCCAGGCATCGGACCGGCGCCATAGCGCTTTTTCCGCACGGCGGTTTTGCGTTATCATCGCCGCGACCGGCAATCGGTAAGTCGGGCAAGCCCGCGGCGATAGGGAGATCGGCCATGTCCATGGAGATTCAACGTCTTGAACATATCAATATCAACGTCGCCGACCTGGATGCCTCGGTCGCCTTTTACCGCGACGTGATCGGTCTCGAGCACGGGATCAGGCCCAACTTCAAGAACAAAGGCGCATGGCTCTATGCCGGCGAGACCCCGATCGTGCACCTGACGTTCGGCCGTTGCGAAGCCCAAATCGGCAGCGGAACGTTCGACCATTTCGCGCTTCGCGCGCACGGTTCGGAAGAATTCATAAAAAGATTGAAGAACAAAAATATCGAATACGATGAGCGCCGCGTTCCCGATCAACAAATCCATCAGATTTTCATCAAGGACCCGGACGGCATCATCGTCGAGATCAATTTCGACAACGAGATGGACGTCGGCCATCTCGAAACGCGCCAATAGAGCATTCAGGCTTTCGCCGCGATGGCTTCGATCTCGAATTTGAGCTTGGGATTGGCCAACCCGGCAACGACCAGAAACGTCGATGTGCCCCGGTAAGGACCGGCATATTGAATGCGTTTTTCCCGGGCAACCGCGTTATACGAAACATCGGTGACGAACACCGATATCTTGACGATATCCCCGACCCCCATGCCGGCGGCCTTGAGGATTTCGATCAGATTTTGCCATGCGACGTCGGCCTGCCCGTCGCAACTTTCGGGGATCGAGCCGTCGGGCCGAACCCCCGTTTGGCCGGAAACGTAAAGGGTACGGGCCCCGGCCGGCACTTCGACGCCGTGAACGAAATTGCTCGGCGGTGCGGCGATCGTATCGGGATTATGAACTTTCATCGAAGCCCCCTATCGGTTGTTTGCGATTAGAGCCGGTCATGGTTAGTCGGAATCGCTCATTGCCAACCATCCTGGCTTCGCCAAGACGAGTTGACATGGGCCAAAATAGCGATCCGACAACCATGTGAATCGGCTCTACGTTATTGATGTCGATCTGATTCGCATGATTTATCGGACCCGAACAGTGTTTCCGATAAATCATGATCCGATCTAGCGCCCCTCGCGCCACCAAGCCGCTACCAGGGCACTGATGGCCATAAGCAAAACCAACAATCCCGGCAGAAGCGACACTTCGGTGACGCCGGTCACGACATAAGCCTCGTTGCGCTTGAACCCGGCCCAGCCCTGACCGGCCGTATCCCGCCCGATCCGGGTGCGCCGGAAATCCGGCAGTCCTTCGACGATCCAGGACAAGCCGCCGCCGGTTGCCTTGACCACCGGCGAAAGTCTTTCCTCCGTCGCCCTCAGATCCGCCATTTCCTTCGGGTTGAGCACCCATGCGGCGGCGAGCGTCGTTTTTTCGCCGTCATCGATCCGGTAGAGCCCCGGTTCGCGGGCCGGCATAACGGCCTTGGCGACGCCCCGCTCCGCCGGTTCCAACTGTACCGTCTGCTTCGCGCCGGACGGCGTCGTCACCGTCAAGGCCGGCGATTT
Source organism: Rhodospirillales bacterium (assembly GCA_040216475.1). GTDB lineage: Bacteria > Pseudomonadota > Alphaproteobacteria > Rhodospirillales > CALINB01 > CALINB01. The sequence goes on along the minus strand of JAVJPD010000260.1, from coordinate 101 downwards.
CGGGTTCAAGCTGCGCCGCTCGATGATAACCTGGCCTTTCTCGACACGCGCCACAAGGCGCTCCTCTTCCAGCTCGGGCTCCTTCATCAGCCAATGCGCGA
>JAVJPD010000259.1:0-4864 GCA_040216475.1 Rhodospirillales bacterium | reverse complement strand
CCCGAACCCCGTGTAGCCGACTAGGCGGCTACTGCAAATGCCTCGTTATCGTTGGCATTTCTAGGTTTGGTCCGATAACGGTGGTACCATGCCGAGCGAAAACCGATCCTTTACCACGCGCGTCGATCCTGTTTCGCCCCCGTAAACGGCTGCCGAATCATGAAACCGTCATGATCCGGAAATTGGTGGAGGCGCCGGGTACCGCCCCCGGGTCCGCAACGCTTATTCCGAACGGCGTTTATCGCCATAGTCGGTTGCCCGACCCCGCTAATATAGGGTCGCCGCGGCGGTTTGGGAAGGGAGGGGGTTTTTAGGCCAAACCGGCCCGGACCTGGGCCGAACGGTCCCAGATATTAGGCAGGACCGTGCCGGCATAGCCCGAAACGAAGGGTTTGGCGGCGCCCGTCGCGGGATCGAACACATGGCGGCTGACCGCGCCGATGTTCGCGCCGTAGGCATGGATGCTGATCGAGGGGCGGTCGGAAAGCGCGTTCGCGACCGCGTGGATGTCGCCGACGCTCGGTGAAACGGCGGTGACCTCGCCCGGCGCGAGGCGCATCTCCCCGGTCCGGCGCAGCGGGCCTTGACCGGCAGGCTCGTAGTTCCGGCAGGTCTCGGAACCCCGCAACATGCCGATGACGCCCCATACGGTATGATCGTGGACCGGCGTGTGCTGGCCTGGCCCCCAGACGAAGCTCACCACCGAGAACCGCTCGAACGGATCGCAATAAAGCAGATACTGTTGGTAATATTCGGGATGCGGCATCGCGAAGGTTTCGGGCAGCCAGTCGTCGGCGGCGACCAGCGCTTTCATGTGCTCCCCGCCTTCATCGAGGATGCGGGCCTCGTCGGCGCCGGCGGTGTCGAGCAGGCGGGTCATGGCCTGCACGAAGGCGCGCAGCTTTGCGAGGGTATCCGGTGCGGTCGTCATGGTTCGTTCCTACCCGAAAATCGGTGCCGGCTGAAGAGAACGTTGCGGAAAGGAGGTTGGATTTCAAGGGTTTGCCGGCAACGCCTTGACAAGAAACACAATATGGTGCGTCATATCCGTGCTTTAGCCCCTAAATATGGGGCCTGTCTGGAAGTGTGAAAGTCTGGGAGCATGAAAGGGGGTCGCCCATGAGCTTAGCGAAAAAGATCGTGGCCGGATTCACGCAGGTCGGCTTGGCCATCGCCGCGTTGGCCGTCGTGATCCAGGTCCTGTTCGGACAATATTTTCTGACCGGAGACTTCGTTGCCAATTTGATGGCCCTGATTCGTCAGATCGGCGATGCCGGAATGATCGGTTTGATCGCGCTCGGCGTGATCTTATGGATCTTCACCATGAGCCGGAGCGAATCGGGCTCGAGTTAAACAATCGCCTACACCATCCCACGGCGGGCGGTGTCCGCCGGGAAAACAATACGCCGCCGGAAGCCCTCTATTTTCACCGGGGCTTCCGGCGGTTTTTTTGACGGTGCGGGCATCCTAAAAAAGGAGAGTCGGCATCGCCCCGCCGGTGAGGTAAAATCCGGCCGCCAGAACCATGAAACAGTATATCGACCTCCTCGCCCACGTCCGCCATCACGGGATCGACAAGGAAGACCGGACCGGCACCGGCACGCGTAGCGTGTTCGGCTATCAGATGCGCTTCAAGCTGAGCGCGGGCTTCCCGCTGCTCACCACCAAGCGTCTGCATCTCAAATCCATCATCCACGAATTGCTGTGGTTCCTGAAGGGCGACACCAACATCGCCTATTTGCAGGAAAACGGCGTCAACATCTGGAATGAGTGGGCGGACGGGAACGGCGAACTCGGGCCCGTGTACGGCCATCAATGGCGCTCCTGGCCGACGCCGGACGGGGGCCATATCGATCAGATCGCCGATGTGATCGCGCAGATCAAAAGCAATCCGGATTCGCGCCGCCTCATCGTCTCGGCCTGGAACGTGGCCGACATCGCGACCATGGCGTTGCCGCCGTGCCATTGCCTGTTTCAGTTCTACGTCGCCGACGGGCGGCTGTCGTGCCAGCTCTATCAGCGCAGCGCCGACGTGTTTCTCGGCGTGCCGTTCAACATCGCGTCTTACGCGCTGCTGACCATGATGGTGGCTCACGTGAGCGGTTTGAAGCCGGGCGATTTCGTGCACACCTTCGGCGACGTGCATTTGTATTCGAACCATTTCGAGCAGGCCGATGCGCAGCTCAAGCGCCTGCCGTATCCGTTGCCGCGCATGCAGGTAAATCCCGACGTGAAGGATATATTCGCCTTCCGGTTCGAGGACTTCGACCTGCAGGGCTATCGCTTCCATCCGCACATCCCCGCACCGGTCGCGGTGTAGCGCCTTGCGCATTTCGCTCATCGTCGCGCGGGCCGAGAACGGCGTCATCGGCCGGGACGGCGGCCTGCCGTGGCGGCTTTCCGCCGATCTCAAATATTTCAAGGCGCAAACCATGGGCAAGCCCATGATCATGGGCCGCAAGACGTTCGACTCGATCGGCAAGGCCCTGCCGGGGCGAACCAGCATCGTGATCACGCGCGATCGCAATTATCGCGCGGACGGCATCGTCGTCGCGCACGACTGGGACGGCGCGCTCGCCGCGGCGCGCGCCGCGCTCGCGCGAACCGGCGGCGATGAAGCGATGGTGATCGGCGGCGCGCAGGTGTACGCGATGGCGTTGCCGTTTGCCGACAGATTGTACGTGACGGAAATTCACCGCGCCGTCGACGGCGATACCGTATTTCCGGCGATCGATCCGGCGCACTGGCGGGAAGTCTCGCGCGAGGATTTCGAGCCGGAAACCGGGGACGGCCCGGCGTTCAGCTTCGTGGTGTTCGAAAAGGCGGCGTAACGGCCGGCTCTTAATAATTACTGCATGATGATCGTGGGGGCGCTGGTGGCTTCCGAGTCGGCCGTCTCCTCGATCTTGGCACAGATCTTCTCGGCGATGGCGATATAGGCCTTGGCGTGCGCGCTGTCCGGCTGCGAGGCCACGATCGGCGTACCGCCGTCGGACGTTTCACGGATCACGATATCGAGCGGAATCTGCCCCAATAGCTCCGTCGACATGCGGCCTGCTTCGCGTTCGCCGCCGCCGGCGCTGAAAATATCCGTGCGTTCGCCGCAATGGGGACAAAGAAAATAACTCATGTTTTCGACGATACCGAACACCGGCACCTCGACCTTGCGGAACATGTTGAGGCCCTTGCGCGCGTCCGCGAGCGCGATGTCCTGGGGGGTGGTAACGATGACGGCGCCGGCGAGCGGCACCTGTTGCGCAAGCGAGAGATGGATGTCGCCGGTGCCCGGCGGCATGTCGACCACCAGCACGTCGAGCGTGCCCCAATTGATGTCGCGGATCATCTGGATCAGCGCCGATTGCGCCATCGGGCCGCGCCAGATTACCGGGCTCTCCTCTTCGACCAGAAGCCCCATCGACATCGCCTTGATGCCGAAGTTCTCCTTGGGATCGAGGGTTTTGCCGTCCGACGACGTCGGTTTGCCGGAAATGCCCAGCATGCGCGGGATCGAGGGCCCGTAAACGTCGGCATCGAGCAGGCCGACCTTGCGCCCCGTGGCGGCGATGGCGAGTGCGAGATTGACCGCGGTGGTGGATTTGCCGACGCCGCCCTTGCCGGAGGCGACCGCGATGATGGCCCTCACGTTCGGCAGGAACGGCTCCTGCGCCTGTTGCGCCCCGTGCTGATGCCCGTGTTGATGTCCATGCCCGTGCTGGTGTTGATGGCCCTGTCCTGCTTGGGGCCCGCCCGGGCGCCCATCGCGCGGCGTGCCGCCGGCTTGCTTTTCAGCGGTCAGCACCACGGTCGCCGAGATCACGCCGGGCAGGGCGTGGACGGCTTTTTCGGCCTCGCGGCGCAGCGGCTCCAATTGCGGGCCGCGTTGCGGATCGACTTCGATCGCGAAGGCGACATGGCCGTCCTTGATCTGGATTCCGGAGACCATTTTTTTACTGACGATATCCCCGTCGCCGTCCTTCACAAATGCGAGAGCTTGGAGGATTTTTTCCTGCGTGACGTCGGCCATAAGAACCCCTTGATTATAAACGATTCTTTCGTGTGGATTGAGGCGAAAGGGCGGATTACACTCCCCAGCCTTTAATTTTACAAAGCTGCGCGCGACCTGTAGAACACATTAGAGTTTAAAAGTATCGGGCTTATATATACATGAATTTACATATATAAGCGCCGGGTGGGAATTAAAGAGCGATCACTCATCGAAATATCGGCTCGTAATTCAGCGCTGAAAGTCAGCACAGAGCCGAAAACCAGGGCAGGAAAGGATCACGTTACTTATGGCATGGAATCCGCACGGTGGAGGTCAAGGCCCCTGGGGTGGTGGCGGCGGCGGCGGTGGAGGCCCGACGGGCCCGCAGCCGCCCGACATCGAGGAGATGCTCCGCCGCGGCCAGGAGCGCTTTAAAAGTTTCATGCCGGGCGGGATGAAACCGTCCCGGAGCATTTTTCTGATTGTGATCGCCTTGGTGGGCATTTGGCTCGCCAGCGGTTTTTATCGCGTCGATGCCGCCCAGCAGGGCGTCGTGATGCTGTTCGGGAAACACGTGCAAAGCACCGGTCCGGGTCTGCATTGGTATTTCCCGACGCCGATCGGTTCCGTTCTGACGCCGGACGTCGAAAAGGTCCGGCGCACGGACATCGGCTTTCGCAGCGCCGACGTGAGAACGGGACGGGGCACCAGCCAGAAAGTCACCGAAGAAAGCCTGATGCTGACCAGCGATCAGAACATCGTCGATCTCAATTTCTCCGTACAATGGAAGGTCAAGAACGCGTCCGATTTCGTATTCAAGATCCGGGGCCCTGAGATGACCGTCAAGCGCGCGGCCGAAAGCGCCATGCGCGAGGTGAT
>JAVJPD010000258.1:0-3602 GCA_040216475.1 Rhodospirillales bacterium | reverse complement strand
GACCCAGATTGCCCTCGAAATCGGCGGCGCGCAGGAAACGTTCGGGCACCCAACGGCCGCCGTCCTTGCGCAGACGGACCAAGAACGGAAAATCGGTATACCGTTTGCAGTAATCGTTAAAGTAGGCGCTCGGATTCTCGAGATGGAATTCCTTAAGGATGACATGTCCGATCGCCATCGCCAGAGCGCCGTCGGTCCCCTGTTTCGGCGACAACCATAGATCGGCGAACTTGGAGGCTTCACTGTAATCGGGCGATACGACCACGCTTTTGGTGCCGCGATAGCGCACCTCGGTATAGAAGTGCGCGTCCGGTGTACGGGTCTGCGGCACGTTCGAGCCCCAGACCATGAGGAAGGTCGAATTGTACCAATCGGCGCTCTCGGGCACGTCGGTCTGCTCGCCCCAGGTCTGCGGGCTCGAGGGTGGCAGATCGCAATACCAATCGTAGAAGCTGAGACAGGTGCCGCCGATCAACGATAGATACCGCGTGCCCGCCGCGTAGGACACCATCGACATGGCCGGAATCGGGGAAAAGCCCGCAACCCGGTCGGGACCGTAGGTCTCGACCGTGTAGACGTTGGCCGCCGCAATGATCTCGTTGACAATTTCCCAAGACGTTCGAACGAACCCGCCGCGTCCGCGGAACTCCTTGATCTCCCGCGCCTTTGCCGGATCTTCGACGATCGACGCCCAGGCCGCCACCGGGTCGAGGGTGCGCCGGGCCTCCGTCCAGTGGCGTATCAAACGCGACCGGATCAGGGGATACTTCAGGCGGTTGCCGCTGTAGAGATACCAGGAATAACTTGCGCCCCGGGAACAGCCGCGGGGTTCGTGGTTGGGCAGGTCGGGACGGGTACGCGGGTAATCGGTCTGCTGGGTTTCCCAGGTGACGATGCCGCCTTTGACGTAAATCTTCCAACTGCACGAGCCGGTACAGTTGGTGCCATGGGTCGAGCGCACGATTTTATCGTGCTGCCAGCGCTGGCGATACGCTTCCTCCCATTGCCGGTTCTCGCGGGTGACGACGCCGTGATCGTCGGAAAATTTCCCGGCGTATTTCCGGAAGAACATGATGCGATCTAAAAAATGGCTCATCGTATGCTCCGTTTATTCCGCCGTTTTCATGTCGCGCGCTTGAGGCGACACGTTCGGTTTGCCGCGCAAAGGCACATCGGCGCCGTTGCGCAAATAAAAGAACCAGGTGACGATCACGCAGGCCGCGTAAAAAGCGAAAAAGCAATAAAGCGCCGCTTCGACGCCGCCAGTCAGCGTGATCGAGGTACCGTAGCTCTTGGGGATGAAGAACGCGCCATAAGCAGCGATGGCGGACGTGAATCCGATCGTCGCCGCCGCTTCGCGCTCGGCTTGGCGGCGGATTTCCGTATCGCCCGCCCCGCTCATGCTGCGCGTGCAGACGGTATGAAAAATTGCCGGGATCATCTGGAAGGTCGAGGCGTTGCCGACGCCGGTCGCGGCGAACAACACCATGAACATGGCGAAGAACCCCCAAAAGGCGCCGGGTTGATCCCTGATGCCGAGGAAGAACAGCACGCCCGCCACCGCCAGCATCATGACCGCGAAGACCCACTGCGTCACCCGGGCGCCGCCGTAACGGTCCGAAATCCAGCCGCTGCCCGCCCGGGTCGCGGCCCCGACGAGAGGACCGAGGAACGCGAACATCAACGGATCGACGCCGGGAAACTGCGTGCGCGTCAGAAGCGGAAAGGCCGCCGAATAGCCGATGAACGAACCGAACGTGCCGGTGTAGAGAAAACACATAACCCAGTTATGCTTGCGCTGAAGAATCACGAGCTGATCGGTGAGGGATGCTTTTGTGTCGGCAATATCGTTCATGCCGACCCAGGCCGCGATCGTCGAGACCAGGATGAACGGCACCCAGATGAAGCCGGCGTTCTGCAACCACAGATTTTCGCCCGCCGTTCCCACGGCCTGGGGCTCGCCGCCCAAGGTTCCGAACACGGCGGCCGTGATCGCGAGCGGCACCAGGAACTGCACGACGCTGACGCCGAGATTGCCGAGGCCGGCGTTCATGGCGAGCGCCTGTCCCTTTTGGCTGCGCGGATAGAAGAAACTGATGTTCGACATCGAGGATGCGAAGTTACCGCCGCCGAATCCGCATAAAAGCGCCAGCAACAGCATTACCGAAAACGACGTCTCCGGGTTTTGGACCGCGATCCCGATCCCGACCGCCGGCACCAGCAGGGTCGCCGTGCTGAAGGTGGTCCAGGTCCGACCGCCGAAAATCGGCACCATGACCGAAGAGAAAATACGCAGCGTGGCTCCGGACAGGCCCGGCAACGCGGCCAGCCAGAATAGTTGATCGGTCGTGAACCGAAAGCCGATGCTCGGCAGCTTGACGACGACCACGCTCCACACCATCCACACGGCAAACGACAGCAAGAGGGATGGGATCGATATCCACAGATTGCGGGCGGCGATACGCCGTCCCGTCTTCTCCCAAAAACCCGGTTCGTCCGGGCGCCAATCGGTCAGCACATGCGAGGGCTCTATATCGGGAACGAAGCGCCGCTTCTCCGGCTTGATCGCGACGCCCGCCTCCATGCGCATGATGGAGAAGTGCATCCACAGCAAGTTGACGGTCACGATCAGAAACAAGAGCATGAAACAGCTCGTCCAGACGCCGATGAGATCGTTCATCAGGCCGAACATAACGGGCAGGACGAACCCGCCGAGACCGCCGACCAGTCCGACGATGCCGCCGACGGAACCGATATGGTCCGGGTAATAGACCGGGATGTGTTTATAGACGGCCGCTTTCCCGAGCGACATGAAGAAACCGAGCACGAAGGTCAGTGCCGTAAACGGGATAACACCCAAGATCAGGGTGAATTCGATCGGTCCCTTGATTCCATGAACGACGTAAGAGGTCGGCGGATAGGACAGCAGAAACGTGCATAGAACCGAAACCCCGAACGTCCAGTACATGACCTTGCGCGCACCGATCTTGTCGGACAGATAGCCGCCGTAGATACGGAACAAACTGGCGGGAATAGAATACAACGCGCCGAGGATTCCCGCGGTCGTGATGTCCAGTCCATAAGCGCCGACGTAGTAGCGCGGCAGCCAAAGCGCGAGGGCGACGAAACCGCCGAAAACGAAAAAGTAGTAAAGAGAGAAGCGCCAGACCTGGACGTTTTCAAGCGGCTTTAAAAGCTCGCGGGCCGAAACCGGCGGTTTGCCTTGGCGGCGACGTTCAACGACGGACGGATCCTCCTTCGTGGTCAGCCAGAAAATCAAAGCCATCGCGAGGAGCGCCAGCGCCCAAATCTGAGCCACCGCCTGCCAGCCGAAGGCGACCATGATAAACGGAGCGGCAAATTTCGTGACGGCCGCGCCGACATTGCCCGCGCCGAAAATGCCAAGGGCGGTACCCTGTTTTTCCTGTGGATACCAGCGCGACACATAGGCAACGCCGACCGCGAACGAGCCGCCGGCCAAGCCGACGCCGAGACCTGCAAGCAATAGCATCGGGTAGCTCTCGGCGAGGGAAAGCGCCCAGGTCGCTACCGCGGTCGCGACCATCAACAACGTATAAACAACCCGCCCGCCGTATTGATCG
>JAVJPD010000257.1:0-1177 GCA_040216475.1 Rhodospirillales bacterium | reverse complement strand
GGTCGGAAAATTGCTCGATTTGAGCAAAATCACGGCCTGAACTCACGGGATTGTGAAATTAAATCGAAAATCGGAATTTTTTTTGCCGCGGCGATTTCCGCGAAACCCCCGGAAACACGGCGTTAAGTCGGAAAACTCAATATTTCCCGAGGGTTGCATGCCCCGGATCAAGTCTTTATCGTGGCCTTACAGAAAGAAGACAGGGGGATATTTCCCGGTTGGGTGTGTCCAAGAAGAATAATAAGAAACATAATAAGAATAATTCTTAATAAAGCCCCATTTCTGACACATTTCCGGCTTCTTTTGTCCTCCGTACCCGGCCGCGAGGCCTAAACCACTTTTGCCAAGCAAGAGGGAGTAAAAAATGACATCTCGAACTCGTAAAACCTTAGGAACCCTGGGCGTTGCCGCTTTCGCGGCCGGCGCCCTGTTAAGCCCGACGGCGGCCTCGGCCGTCGATTTCTCGGGCAAGAGGGTCACCGCGATCGTGCCCTTCAGCGAAGGCGGCGGCACGGACAAGATCGTGCGCATGTTCGCCCCGTATTTCGCCAAGTATCTGCCCGGCGAACCGACGATCATCATCCGCAACATGCCGGGCGGCGGCTCCATTCGCGGCAATAACTACTTCCACCGGGAAGCCAAGCCGGACGGGTTGTGGTTCACGGGCGTGTCGACCTCCAGCCAGACCGGCTTCGTGCTGGGCGGCAGCAAGGTCAAATACGACCTGCTGAAGTGGAAATACATTCTCATGACCCCGCGCGGCACGGTGTTCTACGTCCGCCCGGAAACCGGCGTCAAAGGCAAGGACGTCAAGGCCGACGTTATGGCGCTGCGGAACACTGAACTGGTGTTCGGCGCCAAGAACCCGACGGCGGCGGAACTGCGCGGCTTTCTCGCCTATGAACTGCTCGGCATCAAGAACGTCAAGGCCGTGTTCGGCCTGTCGACCGGCAAGCAACGCAAGGCGCTTCTACGCGGCGAAACCAACATCAACTACGATTCCGGCGGCGCGTACCTCACCAAGGTGAAGAAGAAGTACGCCGATACCGGCAAGGTCATTCCGCTGATGACGCTGGGCTTCACCAAAAACGGCGAAATCGTCCGCGACCCCGGCTATCCGAAGATGCCGACCGTGCTCGATGCCTACAAGGCCATCCACGGCAAAATGCCGTCGGGA
>JAVJPD010000256.1:0-4429 GCA_040216475.1 Rhodospirillales bacterium | reverse complement strand
CATCGTAATGGCTCCCTGCCTTTAAAGCTTCCGTTGTTTTTAGGAATACAACTTGAGGCAAAATTCTAATTTGTAATCGGCTGTTATACACCAATTATTTCATTACATAATTGTCGGTTATAGCTCCATGACTCCGGTCTTAAAAAGGCCGACCGTTACATACGCGAAAACTTCCCGCAAACAGCCGACAATAAAAACAAACAAGCTGTAATTTTGCCAAGCCAGTTTTTCTCCACTCCTTAACGGGGTGGCGATCGTTACGAAATGACCGAAAAACATTTTACTACTCGCGGCATTCTCGCGCGTAATGCCCTTTACCAATGCCCTTTACCGAAGACAGCCGAGACGGCCTTTATACTAATGCCGTAACCGCTTTATTGTAAATACGCCGGACCTGAAGCCCATGGCACGGGAGGTGGACAGCACCTATAAAGGGTGCGATATTCGGCAAAATTCAGACCAGATTTAATAATATTTCAAGCCAGGGAGGTAAAACCATGCCGGATGCAGGAGGCACGGAAGTCCGTGCGGTCGCGGCCACCAGCGTACTCGGCGCCGGGTTCGTCGAAAGCTCGTTCGAGCGCGCGCTCAGCTTCAAACCCCACTTCATCGGCAGCGACGCCGGATCAACCGATGCCGGACCGATCTACCTCGGCACCGGCAAGACCGTCTTCCCGATCCCCTCGATCAAGCGCGACCTTAAGATCATCGTAAAGGGCGGACGCAAGCTCGGCATCCCAGTGCTGATCGGCTCGTGCGGCACCGCCGGCGGCGACATTCAGCTCGAGAAGGTTTTCGGCGTTCTCAAGGAAATCGTGAAGGAGGAAAAACTCTCCCTCAAGGTCGCCTTGATCCATTCCGAGCAGAAAAAGGACTACCTCAAGAAGAAAATGCGCGCGGGGAAAATCCACCCGCTCGACAATCCGCCGCCCTACGACGAAGCCGTGATCGACCGTTCCGAGCACATCGTCGGCATGGCCGGCAAGGAGCCGTTCCAAAAGGCCATCGAAGCCGGCGCCGACGTGGTCCTGTGCGGGCGTGCGAGCGACACCGCTATTTTCGCCAGCTTCGCCACCCTCAAGGGTGCCGCCGAAGGGCCGTCCTGGCATGCGGCCAAAATTCTCGAATGCGGTAACGCCGCCACCACACAGCGCACGACGCCCGACTCTATGGTCGCCTTCATCCGCGACGATCACTTCGACGTGTTCGCCGCCGATCCGAACTTGCGCTGCACACCGCAAAGCATCGCCTCGCATTCGCTTTACGAAAACTCCGATCCGTTCGAGTTGAAGGAATGCTCAGGCACCCTCGACATCACGAACGCCACATACGAAGCCGTCGATGACAGAACCGTGCGCGTCAAGGGCAGCAAATTCATCCATTCCAACATCTACACCGTGAAACTTGAAGGCGCCGAGTTGGCCGGCTATCAGAGCATCACCATCGGCTCGATCCGCGATCCGTTCATGATCCGCCAGTACGACGACTGGCTGAGCCGCCTCAAAGACCGCATGGATGCCCGCATCGAAATGGTTTACGGCGGCTCCTTGAGCGATCAAGACTATTCGATCCTGTTTCGCACCTACGGCAAGGACGGCACCATGGGGCCGCTCGAGCCGGTGAAGGAAATCACCAGCCACGAGCTGTGCCTGGTCTGCGAGGTGACGGCGAAATCCCAGGAGCTCGCCAACGAGATTTCCCAGATCTACCGCCATCAGGCTCTGCACCTGCCGATACCGGAATGGCATGGCCTGATCACCGGCCTCGCCACGCCCTATAACCCCTCGTATCTCGAGCGCGGGCCGGTGTACCGATTCAACGTCAACCACATCGTCGAGCCCGACGATCCTTGTGAAATGTTCCCGATGGAACTGCACGAGCTTTCGGCTTAAGGGAGCATGACCATGGACAAACTCGCTAATCTCGCCAGCCTCATCCGCAGTAAGAACGCCGGTCCCTTCATGCTGACCTTCGATGTCATGTTCGACGATCCGGCGACCTACGAACGGGTCAAGAACTCGGGTGCGCTGAACCGCACCGTGGTCGCCAAGCAATTCGGCCTGTCGGAAAACAAGGTCATGTTCTTCTATTGCGACAAGGCGCTGGCCATCAAAGCCTCGATCCCGCGCCCGGTCATTCAGGGCGACATCGGCGATTCCGACGGCCACGGCGGTCAGCAGTTCATTCCGCTGATGGATATCGACATTCCCTAAATGCCCCAAGACGACGAACAAACCGCCGAAGACGAATTCCGCATCGTTTCCGCCAGCGGCATGCTGGGTTCGGGCTTTCTCGAAAGTTCATTCGAGCGCGCGTTGACCTTCGAACCTCACGCCATCGGCTGCGACTCCGGCTCATCCGATCCCGGCCCCGCCTATCTCGGCTCCGGCAAGATGTCGTTTCCGGCAGCTTCCGTGAAACGCGACCTGCGCCTGATCGTGCTCGGCGCGCAAAAACTCGGCGTGCCCGCGCTGATCGGCTCATGCGGCATGGCCGGCGGCGAACCGCATTTACAAGACGTGTTCGGCCTGTTGCGGGAAATCGTTAAAGAGGACGGTCTCAAGCTCAAGGTCGCGCTGATTCACGCCGAACAAGACAAGGATTACCTCAAGGCCAAGCTGCGCGAGGGCAAAATTAAACCGCTCGGCAACGCGCCCGTCTTCGACGAGGCCGTGATCGACCGCTCCGAACGGATCGTCGGCGTGATCGGCGCCGAACCGTTCCAAAAGGCGGTCGAGTTGGGCGCCGACGTGGTGCTGGCAGGCCGCGCCAGCGACACCGCCATCTTCGCCAGCTTGCCGATTCTGCAGGGCTTTCCCGAAGGCCCGGCGTGGCATGCCGCGAAAATCCTCGAATGCGGCACGGCGTCGGCAAAGATGCGCAAGACGCCCGACTCCATGTTCGCCTGGATTCGCCGCGATCACTTCGACGTCATGGCGATGGACCCGGATCTGGAGTGCTCGCCGCAAAGCATCGCCTCGCATTCGCTGTATGAAAACGCCGATCCGTTCGAGATCGTCGAAAACTCAGGGATCATCGATCTCAAGCCCGCCGTCTACACGGCCATCGACGACAAGAAAGTCCGGGTCAGCCACAGCGGTTTCCGTCACGCTTCGACCTACACGGTCAAACTCGAAGGCGCCGAGTTCGCCGGCTATCAGGCCGTCACCATCGGCTCAATTCGCGATCCCTACATGATCCGGGTATACGACGACTGGCTCACGCGCCTGAAGGAACGCATGGCCGTACGCATGGACATGGTGTACGGCACGTCCTTGAGCGATCAGGATTTCAGGATTCACTACAAGACCTACGGGCGCGACGGCACCATGGGGCCGCTCGAATTCGTCAAGGATGCCGCGCCGCACGAGTTGTGCCTGGTGTGCGAGGTGACGACGAAAACCCAGGAGCTGGCGAACGCGATTTCCGAAATTTATCACCATCAGGCCCTGCACCTGCCGATCCCGAAATGGCACGGCCTGATCTCGGGCGTTGCGTTTCCCTACAGCCCGTCCTATTTCGAGCGCGGACCGGTCTACCGCTTCAACGTGCACCACGTGGTCGAACCCGAAGACCCCTATGAGATGTTCCCCATCGAACTCGTGGAGCTGTCGTGATGGCGAAGCTCGGCGACTTGGCGACGCTGGTCCGCAGCAAGAACGCGGGACCGTTTTACCTGACCTTCGATGTGATGTTCGACGATCCGGCCGTTTACGAGCGGGTTCGGAACGCCAATGTTCTTTCGCGCGCCTTTATCGCGGAGCGTTTCGGTTTGTCGGAAAACGAGGTGCTCTTTTTCTTCGTCGATAACGCGCTGGCGGTGAAGGCCTCGATCCCGCGCCCGATCATCCAGGGCGATATCGGCGAAACGGACGCTTACGGCGGCCAGCAATTCGCCGCCCTGCTCGACATCGAATTCCCTTAAACTTTTTTTGGGCCCGACCCTCGTTTCCCCGGGCGGGCCTACGGCCCGACCCAGTGGCTCACGCCTTTCTGCTGCATGATGCCGCGGCGCGGGCCGGTGTTGTTGCGATCCGCGAAGTCATCGTCGAGCGGACGACCGTTATAAAGCTGCACCCAGAGGCGCAGCAACCGCCGCCGGCGTTCGGGCTCGGGCCAATCTTCGTAGGCGTTGCGCGAATGCAGCACGGAATGGTTGGACAGAAGCTGGATGTCGCCGCGCTCGAATTTCATGTCGAGCCGGAATTCCTCGCTCATCGCCAACTCGCGCACGGCAAGAACCGCTTTTTCCTCGAACGCGTCGAGCGGCCTGCCGGCCTTGCGCATGCCGTCGATGATGGTCTTACCGTTATAGCGGCAACTCAGCCGGTCCATGTAATAGCTGTAGACCGGCACCCGGTGGAACGTGGTTTCGTTGCGGTCGCCGCTCACGCCTTCGCCGCGCAGATCGAAATGAAATCCAGATCGG
>JAVJPD010000255.1:0-6639 GCA_040216475.1 Rhodospirillales bacterium | reverse complement strand
ACGGCATCACCATCGGCCCCCATGCCGGCGAGGAAGAGCTGCTGGCCTGCCACGACAAGCTCATGGCCGATCCCAAGAATTTCATCAGCCAACCGATGGTCGATCTGTCCGTGTGCCCGACTCTCGTCGAGGGCGGCATCGAACCGCGTCACGTCGACCTGCGGCCCTTCGCCGTCACCGGCAAAGACACCTGGGTTCTGCCCGGCGGGTTGACCCGGGTGGCGCTGCGCAAGGGTTCGATCGTCGTCAACTCGTCCCAAGGGGGCGGCTCGAAGGATACCTGGGTCCTTGGATAGCTTACTCGCCCGTTTCGCGGAAAACGCGTTCTGGATCGCCCGCTACATCGAACGGGCCGACAACCTCGCACGCATCCTCGACGTCAACGAAACCTTCGCCCGCGACAGCGCCGGCGCCCAGGACTGGCTGCCGATCGTTCAGCTTCACGCCGACGAAGAACGGTTCTTCGAGAGAAACAAGGAAGCGACCGCCGACAGCGTCATCTATTTCTACGTACTCGACCGGGCCAATCCCAGCTCGCTGATTTCCCTGGTCAGAACCGCACGCGAGAACGCGCGGGAAATCCGGCATCTGCTCAGCACCGAAATGTGGACGCAGATCAACGTCTTTTACAATCGGCTGTCGGCGCTTTCCCAGCGCCAGTTGACGCTCTCGACGCTGTCGGGCCTTTGCACCTCGATCAAGCTCGATTGTCAACTGCACACGGGGATCGTCGAAGGAACGCTCTATCGCGATCAGCTCTGGCATTTTTATCAGATCGGCAAAAGCATCGAGCGCGCCGACATGGCGACGCGGTTTCTCGATATCAAATACCACCGCATCCTGCCGTCCATTTCCGACGTCGGCTCGCCGGTCGACATCAGCGAGTGGAACGCGCTCCTCCGCTCGGTTGCGGGCTATCACGCGTATCTGCGCGTCACTCCCAAGGGTATGGGGCTGGAAGCGATTACCAGCTTTCTTTTATTCAATCCGAGCTTTCCCCGCTCGCTGGCCGCTTCCGTCAACAACTGCCACGGCCATCTCAACGCGCTTCGTTCGTTTGAATCTATGCAACATGTCGAAGTGCCCATGAAAACCATCGCCGCGCTGTTCGGCATTATCAAGACCTATGACACGGGAACGGTGGTGAACGAAGGTATGCACGAAATTCTCCACCGCATGCAGTCGCTCTTGATCGATTTTACCAATGAACTCGGCTGCACTTACTTCGGACACCTGCAATAACCCCCTGACGAACCTTCGTAATAATCGCTATAGTCACGGCCCGGTCTTTATTAGGATTTTGCAATGGCGCGCCTAGAAGTCCAACACAGCACGGTTTATCAGTACCGCAACCCCGTCACGTTCGGGGAACACCGCCTGATGTTCCGCCCGCGCGACAGCCATGATCTGCGGCTGATCGACACCAAGCTGGTGATTTCACCGAAAGCCGAAATCCGTTGGCTGCACGATGTCTTCAACAATTCCATCGCCGTCGCGACGTTTCGCGATTCATCGAACATTCTTTCCTTCGACAGCCGGATCGAAGTCGATCACTACGGATTGTTTTATCCCGTATTCCCGATAGAGCCTTATGCGCAGACGGTTCCGTTCACGTACCGTGCCGAGGAACTGCCCGACCTCGGCAGAACGCTCGAACGGCACTATCCCGATCAGGACCATATCGTCGAGAAATGGGCCCGCACGTTTCTGAACACCAAGGGTTACGCGGAAACCGAAACCCTGTTGATGAAAATCGCGCAGGCAATCAACAAGGAATTCCTATACAAGTTCCGCACCGAGCCCGGCGTGCAAACGCCGGTGCAGACTCTCGAGCGCCGCGCGGGCAGTTGCCGCGACCTGGCGCTGTTCATGATGGAAGCTGTCCGCTGCCTCGGCATCGCCGCGCGCTTCGTCAGCGGTTATCTATACGACAAAAACCTCGATGACGCCGGGCAGGCGCTGGTCGGCGGCGCCTCGACCCATGCCTGGGTTCAGGTCTATATCCCCGGCGCCGGCTGGGTGGAATACGACCCGACCAACGGCTTGGCCGGCGGCATGAACCTGATCCGGGTCGCCGTCGCCCGCGACCCCTCGCAGGCCCTGCCCCTCGAAGGCTCGTTCACCGGCCGGCCCGACGATTTCATCGACATGACCATCGAAGTTACGGTAAAACGTCTCGATCATCCCGCCGAGGTAAAGGTATCATGACATATTGCGTAGGCGTTCTCGTTGATTCGGGGCTCGTTCTGGCGTCCGATTCCCGCACCAATGCCGGCGTCGATCACATCATGACCTACCGCAAAATGACGGTCTTCGAGAATCCGGGCGATCGCGCCATCGTCCTGTTGTCCGCCGGCAACCTCGCCATCACCCAAGCGGTCGTCAATCTACTCAAGGAATACACCACCGAACACGACGAAACCCTCAATCTCATGGAAGCCAAGTCCATGTTCCGGGTCGCCCGCATCGTCGGCAACGCCATTCGGGAAGTCTATAAGGTCGACGCGCCGCATCTTCATGAACATCATGCCGACTTCTCGGCGAGCTTTATCCTCGGCGGCCAGATCAAGGGCGGCCAGACCCGCCTGTTCCAGGTCTACACGGCGGGCAACTTCATCGAGGCCTCGCCCGAAATGCCGTTCATGCAGATCGGCGAAACCAAATACGGCAAGCCGGTGCTGGACCGCATCATCACACCGCACATCAGCCTCGAAGAAGCGGCGAAATGCGTGCTGGTGTCCTACACCTCCACCCTTCGCAGTAACGTGTCGGTCGGCCTGCCGATCGATCTGGTCATGTACCGCAAGGATTCCCTCAAGATCGAATCCAGGCTGTTCATCGAAGAAGGCGATCCCTACTTCACGAAGCTCAATGCCGATTGGTCGGATGCGTTAAGCAAGGCGTTCGAGGATATCGCCAACCCGAACTTCAGACGCCTCAACGGCGTTTAGATCGGATCTAGAAAATCGAATTGCCGGTCCTGGCCGCGAACATTTCCAAGGCCAGCGTCCCCACCTGGGAATTGCCCTGCTCGTTGAGCCCCGGCGAATAAACCGCGAGCGCCATCTTGCCGGGCACCACCGCGACGATCCCGCCCGAGACGCCGCTTTTGCCCGGCAAGCCGACCCGGAAGGCGAAATCCCCCGAGGCGTCGTAATGCCCGCAGGTCAGCATGATCGCGTTGATGCGCCGGGCGCGCTCGGGCGCGACCACGCGCTCGCCCGACATCGGATCGACGCCGCCGTTGGCCAGATACAGCATCGAGCGCGACAGCTCCCGGCAACTCACGGTGATCGAGCATTGCTTGAAATAGACGTCCAACACGGCTGCGACGTCGTTTTCGAGGTTCTTGAAGCTTTTGATGAAGTTCCCCATGGCCGCATTGCGAAAGCCGGTCCCGGCTTCCGAGCGGGCGATCTCCTCGTCGACGGCGATCGCATCGTTACCGGCGCGGGTGCGGATAAACCCGAGAATCGTCTCGATGGGCGACAGGGATTTTCCGCACCGGGACACGATGACATCGGTCACGACCAGGGCACCCGCATTGATCAACGGGTTTCTCGGAATCCCCAACTCGTATTCCAATTGAACCAGGGAATTGAACGGCGAGCCCGACGGCTCGCGCCCGACCCGTTTCCACAGATCCGCGCCGACGCCGTTCAGCGCCAAGGTCAGGGTGAACACTTTGGAAATGCTTTGCAGGGAGAACCGGTGATCGGCATCGCCCGAGACGAACTGCTCGCCGTCGACGGTGACGGCGGCGATGGCGAACTTCTTGGGATCGGCCGTCGCCAGCGCCGGAATGTATTGCGCCACCTTCCCTTCGCCCAAATAGGGCCGGACGGCGTCGTGAATTTCATCGAGCGTGGCTTGCAGGGTCATGACGTTTCAGGATACCACGGCGCGCACGCCTTCAAAACGCCCTTGAGGCGATGCTCACGAGACCAAATCCCAATACGGCGGATCGCCGAAGCATCCGCTCAGAAATTCGATCAGCAACCGCACCTTGGCCGTTAAATGGCGATTGGGCGGATAGATCGCGTACATGGCGATCTCCGGGGCCCGAAAATCGTTCAGCAGGGTTCGCAGCCTGCCTTCCTGCAAGGCGGCGCCGACGATGAACGTCGGCAGCAGTGCGATGCCGAGCCCCCGTTTGGCGGCATCGCACAGCACCTGCCCGTTGTTCGAACATAAAACGCCGTCGATCCGAACGCCGACCGGCCCGTTCGGCCCCGAAAACCGCCACTGGTTTCCCGACGTCGAATAGCCGTAGCTCAGACAGCGGTGGGCGCGCAACTCGGACGGATGCGCCGGCGTGCCCGCTTTCTTGAGATAATCCGGCGAAGCGCACACCACCAGGTTCGCCGGCGCGATCTTTTTCGCGATCAACGACGAGTCCGGCAGGTCGGCGATACGGATCGTGACGTCGAATCCCTCCTCGACCGGATCGACGAAACGGTCGTTCAAAGACAGTTCGACCCGGACGTCCGGATACCGCGCCATGAAATCGGCGAGCGCACGGCCGAGGTGCAGGATGCCGAACGACATCGGCGCGTTGATTTTAAGGGTGCCGCTCGGCCGGTCCTGCAAATCGGAAACCGCCCGCTCCGCCTCCTCGAGCGCGGCCAGGATCGGCACGCATTTTTCGTAGAACGCGAGGCCGCTTTCCGTCGGGCTGACATGGCGGGTGCTGCGGTTGAAAAGCTGGGTTCCGAGGCCGCGCTCCAGTTCGGCGACGTACTTGCTGACGGCGGAACGGGACAATCTCAGGTCCCGTCCGGCGGCGGCAAAGCCTTCGTTTTCAACGACTTTCGTAAAGGCCCGCATGGCCTCGAACTTGTCCATCGGCAACCTCTATTGTTCTCAATTCATCAACAAATACGTTCTTTTTCTCTTACTTGTCCACATAAATGAACGAAAGTAATTTACCCGCCAAGCCCCATTTGAAGGCAAGGAAGGAATAAAACCATGATCGATATCAGACCCGCCCACGAACGCGGCGCCGCCAGCCTCGGCTGGCTCGACAGCAAACACACGTTTTCCTTCGGGCAGTACCACGATCCCCGGCACATGGGCTTCGCCACCCTGCGCGTGATCAACGAGGATTGGGTTCAACCCGGCGGCGGGTTCGACACCCACGGCCATCGGGACATGGAAATCGTCACCTACGTGCTGGACGGCGCCCTGGAGCATAAGGACAGCCTCGGCACCGGCTCCGTGATCCGCCCCGGCGACGTGCAGCGGATGACGGCCGGGTCCGGCATTCGCCACAGCGAATTCAATCACTCCAACGCCGAATCCGTACACTTGCTGCAAATCTGGATTTTGCCGGAGAAGAAAAGCCTCACGCCCGGCTACGAGCAGAAGAACTTTCCCGGCGAAGAAAAACGCGGACGGCTTCGCCTCATCGCCTCGCGCGACGGGCGGGACGGCTCGGTCACCATTCATCAGGATACCGATTTGTATGCTACGTTGCTCAAGAACGGCGAAAACGTGACTTACACACTCCCGGAAAACCGTAAGGCCTGGATTCAGGTCGCCCGCGGCAGTTTGGCGTTAAACGGCGCGCAACTGGCGCAAGGCGACGGCGCCGCGATCGCCGAGGAAGACGAAATCATCATCGAAAGCACATCGGACGACACGGAGGTTCTGCTGTTCGACATGAAATGAAGCCGCCGCACCGATAACCGATAATCATTATACACAGGAGATACTTCCATGAATGCCGCTACCCTCAATGTTCTCGCCCTGTCGGGCAGCCTGCGCAAAGGCTCCTATAACACCATGCTGATCGAGGCGGCCAAGGGCCTCGCCCCGGCCGGCATGAAGATCGACATCGCGTCGATCCGCGACATTCCGCTCTACGACGAGGACGTCCGTTCCGAAGCCGTGCCGGCGAGCGTCAAGACCCTGGCGCAGAAAATCCGAGACGCCGACGCGGTGCTGATTTCGACGCCTGAATACAACTATTCGATCCCGGGCGTTCTGAAGAACGCCATCGACTGGCTGTCGCGCGAGGAGAAGCAGCCCTTCGACGGCAAACCCATCGCCATCATGGGCGCCAGCATGGGAAAACTCGGCACGGCGCGTTCGCAATACCATCTGCGCCAGGTCTTCGTGTTCCTGAACGGCCTGGTCATGAACCGGCCCGAGGTCTTCCTCGGCGCGGCGCACGAAGCCTTCAACGACGACGGCACCCTAAAGGACGAAGGAACGAAAAAGTTTCTCGGGCAAATGCTCGAAGCCTTGCGGGATTGGGCCCGCAAGCAGGGTTGACGCCTAACCGACGCTCCGGTCGCGCTTATGACCGACCCAGCTTTGCGCTTCGATGAAGATGCGCTTGATCTGGGGAAATTCCCGCTTGATGGTGCGCTCGATCCGCGATACCGCTTCCTCGACGTCTTGCGAGTCGAGCGCGTCATCGAAATCGATACTCAAGTTCAGCAGGATATCTTGCGGCCCTAGATGCATCGTGAGCATCTCGTTCACCCGCAGGATGCCCGGCTGGCGGTCCAACAGGCGCTCCAATCCCTCCAGCACCTGCCGGCCGGCGCGTTCGCCGATCAAAAGCCCCTTGCATTCCACGGCCAGGAAGATCGCGGTCGCGGCCAGAATAACGCCGATGCCGACGGAGGCCGC
>JAVJPD010000254.1:0-5823 GCA_040216475.1 Rhodospirillales bacterium | reverse complement strand
AAACCGCGCCCCGTTGCGCAAGGCCAAGATGGCCGGGTAAAGGCGACGCCTGCCGTGCGCGCGTTGGCGCGTAAATTGAATGTCGATCTGACGGTGTTGACGCCGAGCGGTCCCGACGGCGTGATCACCAGCAAGGATGTCGAGGCCGCCGCCGGCGGCGCGGCGCTTGTTTCCTGGGAACCGTTACGCGGCGTACGCCGGACCATGGCGCAAAAGATGAGCCAGTCCCGCGACGAGATTTGTCCGGCATCCCTCAGCGATGAAGCCGACGTGCACGATTGGGCCGAAGGCACCGATATCTCGGTGCGCTTGATCCGGGCCGTTTGCGCGGCGTGCCGGGCCGAGCCTGCGCTCAACGCCTGGTTCGACGGTCATGAATTGGCGCGGCATTTAAACGAATCCGTCGATCTCGGCATTGCGGTGAATACGGAAGAGGGGTTGTTCGTGCCGGTACTGCGCGGCGCCGAAGAACAAAAGGCGGATCAGTTGCGCGGAGCGCTCGAAACCATCAAACGGGATGTGCAGTCCCGGCAAATCAAGCCTGAAGATTTGCGCGGACAGACGATTACGCTGTCGAACTTCGGCATGATAGCGGGCCGTCATGCGACGCTTTCCATTGTGCCGCCGCAAGTCGCCATTATCGGCGCCGGGCGTGTGCAGGAACGGGTTGTCGCGGTAAACGCTCAGGCGGCGGTGCGTCGGACGATTCCGCTATCGTTGACGTTCGATCACCGTGCCGTTTCGGGCGGGGAAGCCGGACGATTTATGGCGGCGATGATCGCCGATCTCAATCAACCGGAATAAAAGGGAGTCTGACGATGGAAGACATATTCAAGTTCGCGGACGATCTTGGGCCGGAGAAGGTTATACATTTTTACGATCCGGCTTCGCGCTTGAAGGGAATCTTGGTCGTCGATAACGTCGCCGCCGGGCCGTCGATCGGCGGCACGCGCATGGCGCCCGATGTGAGCCTCGAGGAGTGTTTTCGTCTGGCCCGCGCGATGACGTTGAAAAACGCGGCCGCCGGTCTGCCCCATGGCGGCGGCAAGTCGGTCATTTTCGCCGATCCGAAAATGCCGTTGGATAAGAAGGAACGTCTGGTCCGAGCCTTTGCCTATGCGATCAAGGACGTAAAGGATTACATCGTCGGCCCAGACATGGGCACCGACGAGACGTGCATGGCCTGGGTCAAGGATGTCATCAACCGTTCCGTCGGCCTGCCGGTCGAGATCGGCGGCATTCCGCTCGATGAGATCGGCGCGACCGGTTTCGGCCTCGCCGCCGCCATCGACGTGGCGCAGGATTACTGTGACGTAAAAATTAAAGGCGCGCGAGTCGTCATTCAAGGGTTCGGTTCGGTCGGCAAGCATGCCGCGCGGTTTCTGTGCGAGAAGGGCGCGGTCTTGATCGGCGCTTCCGATTCTCGGGGCGGCATCGTCGATTCCGGCGGCATCGACGTGGCGGCGTTGATCGCGCATAAGAATACCGGCAAGGACATCGCCTCCTTCGGCAAGGGAAAGGCGATTCAGTGCGCCGATATTATCGGTGTCGACTGCGACATCTGGATTCCAGCCGCGCGGCCCGATGTGCTGACGAAGGATAACGTCGGCAAACTCAAGACCAGGATGGTCGCCGAGGGGGCGAACATTCCGGTAACGCTGGAAGCGGAACGGATATTGCATGAGCGCGGCGTGATGGTGTTGCCGGATTTCATCGCCAACGCGGGCGGGGTGATCTGCGCGTCCGTCGAGTATCACGGCGGCAACCAAACCAGCGCATTCGCCACCATCGACGAAAAAATCCGCGCCAACACGGCGGCGGTTCTGAAATCCGCGCGCGCGACCGGCGCGTTGCCCCGCGATGCGGCCATTTCTTTGGCGAAGGAGCGCGTGCGCCGGGCCATGACGTTTCGGCAGACCTATTGAACTCGGCGGCGGGGGCTTGCCGCCAGGAGACTTGCCGAGCGGCCCGTTTCGATCAATGATGGGGCATGGATTACGTCACGCTCGGCGGCACCGGCCTCAAGGTTCCGCGTTTCGCCATCGGCTGCATGATGTTCGGCGCCAAGGCGTGGCGCTCGTGGATGCTCGAGGAGAGCGAGGCGCGGCCCGTGATCGAGAAGGCGCTCGATCTCGGCTTCACCTATTTCGATACCGCCGATCAGTATTCCATGGGAGAAAGCGAACGCATTGTCGGCAAGGTGCTGCGCGAAAGCGCGCGCCGCGACGAGATCGTCGTTTCGACCAAAGCGTTCACCCGCATGGGCGATAAACCGTCTTCGGGCGGGCTGTCGCGCAAACACATGCTGGACGCGATCGATGCGTCCCTCGAACGGCTCGGCCTCGATTACGTGGATTTGTTCATCTGCCATAAATTCGATTACGACACGCCCCTCGAGGAAACTCTCGAAACCCTGAATGACATCGTGCGCGCCGGCAAGGCGCGGTACGTCGGTGCCTCGAACTATTACGCCTGGCAGATGGCGAAGGCCCTTACGATCCAGGAATTCACCGGCTGGCCCCGGTTCGCCACGTTGCAGAACCTCTACAACCTGATCGACCGCGAGGACGAGCGCGAGGTGATCCCGCTGTGCGAGGCCGAGGGCATCGCCATGACGCCGTGGAGCCCGCTCGCGCGCGGGCTTCTCGCGGGATTGCACGATCCGAAATACGGTAAGGGCTCGCCCCGCGTCGAAGGCGATAAGAAGGCGAAGGATATGTACGGCGCCGAAGCCGACACGGCGATCGTCGCACGGGTCATCGCCCTGGCCGAAAAGAAAGGCGTAAAGCCCTCGCAAGTATCTCTGGCATGGCTGCTCGCGAAATCGCCGCTGATCGTGCCCGTGGTCGGGGTCGAGAGCGCGGCCCAGGTCGAGGATTTGGCCGGCGCCCTCGACGTGACGCTGACGCCGGACGAAATCGCGCACCTGGAAGAACTCTATCTGGCGAAGGCGCCGTTTCAGGACACGCTGCGCGACTTGCCGACCGGCATCACGCCCTACATGGCGATGGAGAAGAAATAAATTCCTGCCGGAATCATTGTCATCCTTCGACAGGCTCAGGATGAGGATTTGGATGGCGGCCTCATGGTGAGCTTGTCGAACCATGAGGCTGCGACGGCAGCGGACATCTTCAATACCCCGACTGCAGGGCGCGCAGAAAGTGTACTTCCGTGGTGCGCGGCAGCGTCTTCTTGCTGTATCGCGCGGTACTCTCGGAAAGCATTTTCACCTGAAACTTCGGCGCCATCAGCTGCGTGAACCGCTCGACCGATCCCGGATAATGATAGTGCATCGGCATGATGAGCTTCGGTTTAACCTGTTCGATCACCCGCATGGCTTCTTCGTGACTGAGCGTCGAGAATCCGCCGATGGGCAGGAACAGGATATCGGTGCGGCCCATGCGGAAGGCCTGTTCGTTGGTCAGGATGTGATGCAGGTGGCCGACGTGCGCGAGGCAGAGTCCGGCGGCCTCGAACATGAAGATCGAATTCTCGTTGGTCTTCTTGCCGTTCATCTCATAGAAGTTCGTCGGGATGTTGTAGACGTGCAGGTCCTTGAACTTGATGTCGTGGCGCGCGATGCCGAACAAGGGGTCCCAGCCGCGCAGCACGTGCTTGATCTCCGGTTCCGGCGTGTCCGTGTAATGGCTTTCGTGCGCATTGTTCATGCTCACGATGTCGGGCATGTAGGGCGGTTTGTGATAGCCGTTGTAATCGGTCGCGGCGGACGCGCCTTCCGGCGTTTCGATGAAATAGGTCGAATGGCCGATGTAGGTGATGTCGAGATTCCATTTCGGGACCGATTTGCCGGCGGCGGCAAGATGAAGAAGCGGATTCTTGTTTTTCACCAGCCCATGGGCGCAGGCAATATCGCTGACCTGTGCGAACGCGGGCGCCGAGAACAAACACACGGCGGCGATCAGAACGAAGCGCAATAATGCATGAGGCGACAAGGCGACCATGGACTCCTCCGGTTGGCCTGAAGTCTACATCACCGGCCCGGAATATGCGTGCCGTCGACCTTGACGGCGCGCGCCGGACGTCACACTCTACCCCCCGTCTGGCGCCAGCCGGGAGAAAAAAAGGAGGGAACGATGCCCGATGACAGCATTGTGAAGGGCGACATCTGCAGCGAGGAATACTGGGCGGATAAAAACGGCCTGAAGCTTTATATGTATCGCAAGTATGCGGGCGCGCGGCCCGGGCCGGGCAATCCCCGGCCGGTGTTCTTCCTGGTGCACGGCTCGTCGTTTTCGGGGCGCTCGGGTTTCGATCTGACGGTTCCCGGCCACGATGACTATTCCTTCATGGATGCCTTCGCGCGCCTCGGTTACGACGTCTGGACCATGGATCACGAAGGCTATGGACGCTCCGATCCGGCAACCGGCAATTCCGATATCCCGACGGCGGTCGGCGATCTTAACGCCGGGTGCGCCGTGGTGGAAAAGGAAACCGGCCAAAAACGTTATGCGTTCTACGGCCAGTCCTCCGGCGCGTTGCGTGCGGCGCTGTTCGCAGAGAAGCACCCCGACAAGGTCTCGAAGGTCATCGTCGACGCGTTCGTGTGGACCGGCAAGGACGCGCCGACGCTCATCAAGCGCCGCGAGGGCCTCGACCATTTCCGCACCCACAACACGCGCCCGGTCGACGCGGCGTTCTTCAGCAGTATTTTCACCCGCGACAAGCCGGGCCTGTCCGATCCTGAAGTACCGGCCGCGCTCGCCGGCGCGGAACTGCAACTCTGCAGCGAAGTGCCGACGGGCACGTATCTGGATATGTGCTCGAAACTGCCGCTCAACGATCCGACCAAAATCGAATGCCCGGTCATGGTCATTCGCGGCGAGCACGACGGTATCGCGACGGAAGAGGATCTGATCGAGTTTTTTCAGAAGTTGCCGCACCGCGACAGCTGGTTCATCTATCTGCCCGGTCAGGCGCATGTCGCGCCGCTCGGCATCAACCGTCATCGGTTCTGGCATGTGGTTAACGCGTTTCTGACCATGCCGTCGCGCCGGGATGCGTAATGGGCGGTCTGCGGTAACGGAATTTCATACATGAGCCTTGACCGTTCCGGCGATGTGCGCCGCGGCGTTCTGCTGTCCGCCGGCGGAATGCTGATCCTCAGCCCCGACGGCCTGATGCTGCGCATGATCGAAACCGCCGGGCTGGCGGATGTCGTTTATTACCGCTCGGTCTTCATGAGCTTCACCCTGGCGCTCTTTTTGTGGGCGCTCAATCGCGGCGATTGGAAGAAACCCTGGCGCGGCTTCGGGCGTATTGGCGTGATCGCGTGTTTGCTGATGACGATCAGTAATATTTCGTTTGTCGGCGCCGTTGCGCATACGACCGTCGCCAACGTGCTCGTCATTCTGGCGGCGATGCCGCTGTTCAGCGCCTTGCTGGGGTGGCTTTTGATCCGTGAGCGGGTCAAGCCGCGCACGTGGTTCGCGATCCTGGCCGCGGTGACGGGGGTCGTCGTGATTTTCGCGGGTTCGCTGGAGGGCGGCGGCTGGCTCGGCATCGGCCTCGCGCTGATGACGGCGATCGTGCAAAGCCTGACGTTGGTGGTTCTCCGCCATGCCGAAAACGACGTGACCATCCCGGCGCTGTGCCTGTCCGGCGTGCTGTCGGGGGGCGTGAGCCTGTTTTACGCCACTCCTTATACGGTCACCCAGCACGATCTCGCGATTTTGGCCGTGATGGGATTGATCATCGTGCCGGTCGCGCTGACGCTGTTTCTCTCCGGCACGCGCTATATTCCGGCCGCCGAGGTCGCCTTGTTCGCGCTGCTCGAGACCGTGCTGGGGCCGGTTTGGGTCTGGC
>JAVJPD010000253.1:0-6483 GCA_040216475.1 Rhodospirillales bacterium | reverse complement strand
CATTTTTGGCGTCTTCTTGGGCTCGTATATAATCATCGTGCTGCCCTATATCGAGCCAATATTCCCGAATTGGAAAACATGCTACCGGCTGCCCATCGGCAGCCATCTGGCTGAAGAGCTTGTCCGTCAGGGCGCGGATGTGAGAGCCATGGTGCTCTATAATAGTCTCGGTAACCGTGATTGGCTGGATACATCAGACTTAGTTGACGATATGGAAATCTTTCCAGGCGATGTTAGCGATCATAATCTGGTAACTAAAGCAGTCGATGGCATTGATTATGTTTTCCATCTCGCTGCTTTAATCGCTATTCCCTATTCCTATCACGCCCCACTTTCCTATGTTCGTACCAATATCGAAGGCACTTTAAATATTCTTCAAGCGTCGAGCAAAGCTGACGTCAAACGGATTGTTCATACTTCGACCAGCGAGGTGTACGGTACTGCCCAATATGTCCCGATCGATGAAAGCCATCCGCTGCAAGGACAATCACCATATTCGGCAAGCAAAATTGGGGCCGATAAAATAGTTGAATCGTTCCACCTTTCCTTCGGCCTTCCTGTAGTGACTGTCCGACCGTTCAATACCTACGGGCCGCGCCAGTCAGCTCGAGCCGTGATTCCGACAATTATCACACAATGCCTCGGTAAAAAGATCATAAGACTCGGCAACTTGAACCCAACTCGTGACCTGACATTCGTTGAGGATACCGTTTCCGGTTTTTTGGCTGCAGCCACTACGGATAAAGCCATCGGCATGACAATCAATCTGGGAAGCGGGGCAGAGATTAGTATCGGCGATCTTGCTCTTAAGATCATAAATCTATGCGGCAGCAACAACACCCTGGAAACGGAAGATAAACGTCTGAGGCCCCCTGCAAGTGAGGTCGAACGACTTATTTCAGATAATAGCAAGGCTCGAGAATTAGTTGGCTGGACCCCTTCCGTCGACCTCAAGGATGGATTGCAGCAAACCATAGACTGGTTCCGTCAAAACCAAGATAAATATCATCCCGGTGAATATACCCTCTAACCTTCCTCTGATACCGTTATCAGAGCCTTATTTGGCCGGTAACGAGTGGGCTTATGTAAAGGATTGCCTCGATACAGGCTGGGTATCCTCGGCGGGCAGATATGTAGAGCGCTTCGAGGCAGATTTCGCAAAATACTTAGGGTGTAACCATGCCGTTTCAACGGTCAACGGAACAGCCGCTTTACAGTTAGCTTTACTTGCAACCGGCGTTGCACCAGACGATGAGGTTTTGGTCTCAACGCTAACCTTTATCGCCTCCGCAAACGCGATCCGGTATGCCGGTGCGTGGCCTGTCTTTATCGACGCCGAGTCCGATTATTGGCAAATGGATACGTGGTTGGTTCGGGATTTTCTCCAAGAGCACTGTCATCTCGTTAACGGGAAACTGCGTAACCGATCAAGCGGACGGCGCATCGGCGCCCTCCTGCCCGTCCACATACTCGGTCATCCCGTGGATCTGGACCCACTGATTGAACTTTCAGAAGAATACGGAATTCCCCTGATCGAGGATGCCACGGAAAGCCTCGGCAGCACATACAAGGAACGAAATACCGGCACATTCGGTCACGTTGCCTGTTTCAGCTTTAACGGGAACAAGCTCATCACGACGGGCGGCGGAGGCATGGTCGTCACCAATTCTACCGACATCGCCGAGCGCATCCGTCACCTCAGCACGCAAGCCAAAACAGACCCGATCGAATATCGGCACGATGAAATCGGCTTTAACTACCGGCTGACGAATATACAAGCCGCGATGGGTTGTGCGCAGCTAGAGAACATCGGAAATCATGTCGCTTCAAAACGAAAAATATTCAAAACATACAATGCAGCCCTTGCCGACATCGACGGGATAACCATCATGCGCGAGGCGGAATGGGCAAAAAGTGCTTGCTGGATGTATACAATGCTCGTGGATCAGAACCGTTTCGGCATGGATAGTCGAACTCTTTTATGCCGGCTCGCCGAACACGGCATTCAAACGCGACCGCTTTGGGAGCCCATTCACAGAAGCCTAGCGCATAGAGACTCCGCTGCCGTTCACGGCAACATCGCCGAGCAACTTTTCCGCTCCGCTCTTAGCCTACCATGCTCCGTTGGCCTAGTGGAACAACAGCAAAACAAGGTTATTGCCGTGTTAAAAGAAATAGCTACAAAAAACTAAGAAGAGTATTGATGTCCCTAATTTTAAGTGTCATTGCCAGCAACAAAATCGATCAAATCATGATTAATTTGTGTTAAGCATATAACCATTGCAATAAAACTATGCGCGTAATCGTTGATATCCTACATCCATTTCTTGCGCTGCATCTGCTCGCGACGATGCCCCGGCATTGCGAAATCTTTTTCGCATTTAGAACAAAAGGGATTTTAACTAGCCTGATGCTCTTTCTATTGCGGTGCAAAGTTGGTTGCTGCAAGCAATATGACTATTGTTTTTCGGATCCGGATGATAGAAGCGCTAAGCTCTATCATTTATTTCAAGAAAAGATCACGGCAACCGCTCTTCATTTGCGTAAAGTCATATCGACCAGCTTAACCCGTCATTCCGATGAACCGGAATCATGCTGGCGGCGGATCATGGGCGTATTATTGAACGAAATGATCCAGGAACTGTGGTTCCCTGTGCAAATAACTTTAGTTGCAGCCAAAGATATTAATACACCGACATGCCTTTATCTTAATCGAACTCGATTTGATAAGTTCATTTCCGATTCAAAAATAGTGCCATGGAATGATTTAGCGCCTGGCTCGATGAAAATCCGACGACATCGTGTTCTCTGGCCGTGGAGGACTTGCGACCGAACGGAATATTGGGTTAGTGGATGCGTCGAAAAGCCTTTACGCCCTAACATAATCGGCGTTGCACGAACCTTAACGCTTACGCTTTTTGGCTGTCTGCGCGAATTTTTCGGTCGCAGGGTCATTAACCATTCGCCACCACCATCCGAACGACCGTTGATCGCTTTTTTTCTCGAACCTGAGATGAACAACCTGTTTACGGGCATGGGGTGGTTAAGCGATATGTCGCCAGCACCGACTGCGCTTATTCCCGCAGGATTACCTTCTTCTCTTGCCGGGTTTCCGCATCTCCGCTTCGCTGAAGCAATACCTTATTCTCTAGGCCGCCAGATTATGGCAGTTCCCGCAAAATTTTGGCGAGGATATCATCGTTGGCTTAAGCACTTGTATCGACAAAAGCCTATATGCAGCCTTCCCAAACCTCTCGCAGCATGGTTTTGGCAGCACTGGCTGGAATTAAAGCGACGTGAAGCCTTCTTTGCCGCCACGTTTGAAGCCCGCAGCACCCGCTTGGTTTGGATGGCTTGCCAGTTTTTTGCCATAAACGCGACCGCCGCTGCCAGTGCAATCTTGCGGCTTGGAGGGTCTTGTTGGGGGGGATGCAATTCCCTGCATAATACAGTCGACAGCTTTGTTTTTCGCAATAATGCCGAGCGCGTTTTCACTTGGGGGGCGCGTGATGTCGAAATTCTTAAAGATAGCAACGCTATCGAGATTGTCGAGGCGGCTGGGTACCCCATGGATCTCACGCGTTATAAAGTATCCGGTCATTCCTTGAGAAACGATATTCTTAAACGTGGATTTCATAAAATCATTGCCGTCTACGACAATAAACACGCAAAGGATCTAATGATCGATGAAGATAATTTGGTTGATCTATTCGAAGCGATCCTTGACGCCGCCGATCGCGCCCCCGGTACTTTCATCATCGTTAAAACAAAAGCTTTGGAACTTTTTGACACCGTTAGGTTAAAAAACATTCTCGATAGGCTGATATCCAATTCTAGAGTCTTAATAGATCAAGAACGCTCAAATATTGCTCCTGTCTTTGCTGCTGATGTTGCCGTCGGCATTATGCTTTCGGGCCCATGCTTTATTGCCGCTTCTTCCGGAATACCTGCAATTTCCCTGGACCCGTCCGGATATACAAAACTTCCTTATGCACCGAATATTTCCACATTTCATTTTGTCTCAAATAAAAAAGAGTTAACTGAGTCAATATTGACGGCTTTACAAGCTTCAGCTTTAACGCCTTCAGCAATAGAACGGGATTCCCTTATGGTTGGCGGTGCTGATAGTCCTTTTAATACTCGACTGCATCGAGCCGCTACCGTTTATCTTGCTTGCGATAGTAAAGTTCACGCCGCATGAACAGCATATTTGCCTAATGTTCTTTATCATTTAAAAAATGTCCGACAGTATTTTAATCTGCAATATTAGAAAGTAGTGTGAAAGTTTTACTGGTTGGAACAGGCGGTATTGGCGGTCGTCACGCACGCTTCCTTCGTACACATTATCCTGAAGCACATTTGATTGCGGTTCGTAATACACATAATGAAATAACGCGCGATTTAAACATGGATTTGTTTCCAAATCTTGAGGAAGCAATCGCTTGCGGCCCAAATGCAGCCATTGTTGCATTGCCACCGTCTCTTCATGGAATGATCGCTTGTAAAATTCTGAAAGCCGGCATCGCTCTTTATTTGGAGAAACCCGTGGCCATATCTTCACATGAGATCGAGGATGTGGCATTCTCAGCCGAGACGAACGGCGTCATCACGATGTCAGGGTGCAATCTTCGGTTTTTACCAGGCTTTCGCAGGATTCGCGGTCTGCTCGCCGAAAGAGCGTTAGGGCGCATTCTTTGCGGCCATCTCAGCGTCGGACAATGGCTTCCCGATTGGCGTCCCGGGCGGGATTACCGAACCACCTATTCAGCGCAACGTAAACTCGGTGGTGGCGTGATATGCGACTTAATTCATGAATTGGATCTGGCCCGCTTTTTATTCGGTGAGTTTTCCGTCGGCACCGCTCATGCCGGCACAAGCGGCGCTTTGGAAATTGATTGCGAGGATTGGGCAGAGATTTTACTCACAAATAAAAACTTTACTGTTTCCATTCACCTTGACTACCTTGACCGCGCCGGCCATCGGCATGGCTACATTGAAGGAGAAGCCGGATCATTGCGTTATGATGTTCTCGGCGGCTCACTTTCTTGTTTTGATGCTGAGGTGCGAACATGGTCGAAACTTGGAGATGATCAAAAACAATTTTCGATTGATGATTCATACCGAATAGCAATTTCTCATTTTTTTGAATGCGTCGAGCAGGATCGGCAAACAGAGCTGCCGATCAGTGAAGGCATTAAGTCTTTAAAGCTCGCCGAAGCAATCCGCCGCGCTGCCGGACTACCGTTATGACGACAATCGCGACGATTTGCGCCCGAGGCGGATCAACCGGCATCCCCGGCAAGAACATTAAGCCGCTGCTCGGCAAGCCGTTGATCGTCTGGACCATCGAACAGGCCAGGGCCTGCCCATCGATAGACAATGTTTTTGTCTCTACCGACTGCGAGGACATCGCGACCGTTGCGCGGGATTGCGGTGCTGATGTTCCTTTTATTCGGCCCGCCGAATTGGCGACATCGACAGCGGCTAAATTACCCGTGATCCGCCACCTTGTGGATCATGTGAAAAAAAGCGGACTCGAGATCACTACAATCGTCGATTTAGATCCGACCTCGCCGTTACGCGATACTGCCGACATCGAAGCATGCCTTGATCTGCTCGGCCCCGGCGTTGATGTCGTGATCACCGGCTACGAATCGGACAAAAGTCCTTATTTCAACATGGTCGAACCGGTTTCTGGCGGCGGATTCAACCTGGTAAAATCCCTGTCGGCATCAGTTGGCCGACGGCAGGATGCGCCACCGGTTTACGCGATGAACGCTTCCATTTACGTTTGGTGGGAAAAGACGCTTGATTCAGGGCTGTTCGGTCCACGCACTAAACTCCACATCATGCCGCGCGAGCGGTCGATCGACATCGATTCGCCTATTGATTTCGAGCTGGTCGAGCTTTTCATGAGAAAGAAGTCCGTACCGTGACACATAAAAATTTTACCCTCGATGGCCGCGTCATCGTCGTTACCGGTGCCCTTGGCATTCTGGGTTCCGTGTATTGCGATATCCTCGCCGATGCCGGAGCGACCTTGATCATGACCGACCTCGACGACGTTGCTTGCCGGAAACGGGCCGACGATCTTTCCGGAAAGTTCGGCCGTTCGACGTTCGGGATCGAGGTCGATGTCGGCGAAGAGAATTCCATCGCTGCGTTTACTGCATACCTTGATAAGAACAATCTCTCCCCGGATATCCTGATCAATAATGCGGCGACGAAATCACCCCGTTTTTTCTCACCGCTCGAGGATTTTCCCTTGGCGGACTGGGAGCACGTTATGCGGACCAACGTCACCGGCGCCTTCCTCATGACCCGCACCCTATTACCGGGCATGATCAAAAGGGGTGGCGGCAATATCATCAATATCGGTTCGATCTACGGCCTCTTGGGGCCGGATCAAAGGATCTACGAGGGCGCCGATTATCCCGAGCTCGGCGGCGCCATCAACACGCCGCTGGTATATGCCGCCAGCAA
>JAVJPD010000252.1:0-3306 GCA_040216475.1 Rhodospirillales bacterium | reverse complement strand
CGACCATGCCGAAGCGCCCGGACTCGTCCGTCGGGTCCGGGTAGTATTCCTTGACCACTTCGAGGGTGCCGACGATCTGTTTTTCGTTGACGGAATGGTAGAAGAACGCCTTGTCGCCTTTCTTCATCGCCTTCATGTTGTTGCAGGCCTGATAATTGCGCACGCCGTTCCACGGTTCGACCTTCTTCTTGACGTGGCTTTCCCACGACCAGGCCCCGGGTTCGGATTTCACGAGCCAGTACTTCATCGTCGGGTTCCTTTTACTCTCGCTCTTACGGAATCACTTTGCGGAACGGCTTGATCACGGTCGAGTCGAACAGGCCGGCTTTCTGGTAGGGGTCGTTCTTACAAAAATCCTCGGCGGCGGCACGATCCTTAAAATCAATAAGAAAGACGCTGCCGGTCATGGTCTCGCCGTCGTCGCTCAACGTGGGTCCGGCGGCGAACACCCGGTCCACGTATTGCTTGATGAACTCCAGGTGCGCCGGGCGGTTGGCCATGCGCGTCTCGGTGCTGTCCGGCTTGTCGGTGCAATAGATCAGGTAAAGCATCGTTTCCCCTTTTTCAAATTTTCATGCGCTCCGTGCAAGAGGGCCTTCTTTGGCGCTCCGTGCAAGAGCGCCCTCCTCAGGCACTCCGTGCAAGAGGGTCCTCGTCGCCGGTCGGGCGGGAGAGCAGGCCTTCGATGGTGGCGTCGATGCCGGCGCCGTGGTTGAGCACCGCGTCGACGGCGAGGCAGATCGGCATGTCGACGCCGAGCTTGGCGGCCAGTTGGGTGACGCTCGAGGCCGTATACACGCCTTCGGTGACGGATTTGCGTTGGCCCAGAACCTGTTCGAGCGTCTTGCCCTCGCCCAAGGCGACGCCGAGCGAGAAGTTGCGCGACTGCATGGCGTTGCAGGTCAGCGTCAGATCGCCGAGGCCCGAAAGGCCCATCAGCGTTTCCGGATGCGCGCCTTTGGCGACGCCGAGCCGGGCGATCTCGGCAACGCCGCGGGTGATGAGGGCGGCGCGGGCGTTGTCGCCGAGTTTGCGGCCCTCGACGATGCCGCAGGCGATGGCGAGCACGTTCTTCACCGCGCCGCCGAGTTGCGCGCCGACGATGTCGTCCGAACGGTAAACCCGGAACGTATGGGTGCCGAGGGCGTCGCTCAGCTTCGTGCCGACGGCATGATCGGCGCACGCCAGCGTCACGCCCGTCGGCAGGCCGCGCGCAACCTCGATCGCGAACGTCGGGCCCGACAGCACGGCAGTTTCGACGCCGGGCAGGGTCTCGGCCAGCACTTCGCTTAGCAACGCCGAACTGTTTTGTTCGAGGCCCTTGGCGCAAATCACCGCGGGCGTGCCGGAGCGCCAGGCGCCTTTCAGCCCGGCCGTGACGGAACGCAGAAACTGCGCCGGCATCACCAGCAGCACCGCGTCCGCCTGCGCCGCCTCGGCGGCGTCCGTGGTGGCGCGGATCGCGGAGTCGAGGTTCACGCCGGGCAGGAAAACCGTGTTTTCGTGGCGCGCGTTGATGGCGTCCGCCACGTCTTGCTCGTGGGCCTGCAGGACGACGTCGCAGCCCGCCTTGCGGGCCACCATGGCAAGGGCCGTGCCCCAGGCGCCGGCGCCGATGATTCCGATCTGGGTCATGGCACGACTTTACGCCTTCACGCCCGCGTACGCCACCGGCGGCGCGTCCGGGTCGAGCGGCCAGCGCGGCCGCGGCTTGAAATCGAGCGGATCGGTAAGCCCCAAGCGCAGCCGTTCGAGGCCTGCCCAGGCGATCATGGCGGCGTTGTCGGTGCAGAGGTGGTGCGGCGGTGCGATCAGGCGCAGGCCGTCCCGCCCGGCAAGATCGGCGAGGCGTTCGCGCACATGCGCGTTCGCGGCGACCCCGCCGGCGACCACCAAGGTATTGCCTTGCGGATGGCGCGCGCGGAATTCACGGATCGCGTTGGCGGTGCGATCGAATAAAACGTCACCGGCGGCGGCCTGAAAAGACGCGGCGATATCGGCGATGTCTTGTTCGGAGAGTTTACCGGGCAGCGCGTCGACGGCGTGGCGCACGGCGGTCTTGAGTCCCGAGAAGGAGAAGTGGCAGCCCGCCCGGCCCTTCATCGGGC
Organism: Rhodospirillales bacterium; assembly: GCA_040216475.1. Lineage (GTDB taxonomy): Bacteria > Pseudomonadota > Alphaproteobacteria > Rhodospirillales > CALINB01 > CALINB01. The sequence goes on along the minus strand of JAVJPD010000252.1, from coordinate 1,198 downwards.
GCGGCAGATCGAAGCGCTTCGGGTTTCCGCCTCGCGCGGCGCGTTCGAGCGCCGGTCCGCCGGGATAGGGGAGGCCCAGCATCTTCCCGCTCTTGTCGAAGGCCTCGCCGGCGGCGTCGTCGATGGTGGTGCCGAGGCGGCGGTAGGCGCCGACCCCTTCGACGACGAGAAGCTGCGTGTGTCCGCCCGAGACCAGCAGCAGCAGATAGGGAAAATCGATGCCGTCGGTCAGGCGCGCGCTCAAGGCATGGCCTTCGAGGTGATTGACAGCGAGGAACGGCAATTTGGCCACGGTCGCGATGGCCTTGGCGGTCATCACGCCGACCAGGACGCCGCCGATCAGCCCCGGCCCGCCGGTCGCGGCGATCCCGGCGAGATCGGTATACGCCAGCCCGGCTTTTTTCATGGCGCGGTCGACGAGTGCGTCCATGTGATCGAGATGGGCGCGGGCCGCGACTTCCGGCACGATTCCGCCGAACGGAGCGTGTTCCTCGAGCTGGGACAGCACCTCATTGGCCAAAATCGAGCGGTCGCCGCCGACCACGGCGGCAGCGGTTTCATCGCAACTCGATTCGATTCCCAGGACGAACATGGAAAAACCCTTTAACGCGTACCGGGCGGACTTTACTCTGTGCGCGGATATCCGGCCACCCGTCTTTAACGGCCCTACAATAAAGCATGTCTGCGTAATCGATATGGCATCACCTTCCATCCTTCGCATCGGCACCCGGGGCAGCCCGCTCGCGTTGACGCAAGCCCGTCTGGTGCGCGACGGGCTGGCGGCGGCGCATCCGGCGTTGTCCGAAACCGGCGTCCTCGAAGAGGTCGTCATCAAGACAACCGGCGATCGCGTGCTCGACCGGCCCTTGGCCGAACTCGGCGGCAAGGGGCTGTTCACCAAGGAGATCGACGAGGCGTTGCTGTACGGGCGGATCGATTGTGCCGTGCATTCGCTGAAAGACGTGCCGACTTTTTTGCCTGAAGGCCTCTTGCTGGCCTGTTATCTGAAACGCGAGGATCCGCGCGACGCGCTGATCTGCCGCAAGGCCGAGACGTTGGCCGGGTTGCCGCCGGGCAGCGTGATCGGCACGGCATCATTACGCCGTCAGGCGCAAATCTTGTTTCGCCGCCCCGATTTGTGCGTGATTCCGTTTCGCGGCAATGTCGAAACCCGAATTCAAAAACTCGAAGCGGGCGC
>JAVJPD010000251.1:0-2316 GCA_040216475.1 Rhodospirillales bacterium | reverse complement strand
GCCGCCCGCCTGCAGGCCCTTGACCCGGTCGTCGACTTGGGCGAGCGCGCTCAGAAACAGGATCGGGCTTTGATTGCCGCTCTTGCGCAGGGCCTCGACGATCACCAGCCCATCCATGCCCGGCAGCATGCGATCGACGATCAGCAGGTCGTAGGCCTCGGCCGTCGCCATGGCAAGGCCGTCGGGGCCCGTGGCGGCGTGATCGACCACATAGCCGTGCTCGCGCAGGCCCTTCGCCATATAGCCGGCGGCTTCCTGATCGTCTTCGATGACTAGAACGCGCATGGCCCGATCATAGTCATCGCCGCCGACGCTGGCAAAATGACAATTTCTCCATAATCCGATCTAGAACGGTATCCAGGAGTGCTCCTTGGTGAAATGCAGATACCCGATGGAGGCCCCGGCACGCAGGCCGACGCCGGTGCGCATCGGCGCCAGGATGATATCGCCGCTTTGCAGATAATTCACGCCGACGCCCGCGATCACGTAGAAGCTGCCGTCGACGCCGGGAAAGCGCTGGAACATTTGATCCGTGCTCTTGAGATTGTAGACCAGGACGAACGCCCGCGAGGCGTTGCCGCCGATATCGAAGCCGACCGACGGCCCTTGCCAGAAAATCTTGGTCGGCGTGCCGCCTTTTTTCGTCAGCTCGCCCTTGCCGTAGCGCGCCCCGACGCCGAGCGCGCCGCTCGCTTCCTCGCCGGTGATGATCGCGTTGGGCCGTCCCTTGTCCTGAAAGACTTTCTCGACCGCCTTGGCGAGTCCCTTGGTGGTTTCGCCGAAAAAGCCGCGCGCCTTGTTTAAAACCTCTTCCTGACTGAAAGTATCGTCGTCGGCCGCAAAGGCCGGGCTCGAAGGCGCGAGCAGCATGAGCGCAAAAACGATGACTATCCCGTGCGTGAAGCGTTTCATTTTAACCTGTCCTTTCGCGTCTGATCGCGTGTCGTTTTGTCGTGCTTCGGTCCGGCGGGCGCATTGTTACCCGGCAAATCGGGCAATTCTATGACGAAGATCACGATACGGCGTTTATGCCTGTGATCCCGCCGTTTCAGGCGTGCATTTCCGCCGATTGGCCCGGCGTCGGCGTATGGGTGAAGTAGCCCTGATCCGCTATTGATTCGACGCCGCCGTGCCGCTCGGCCCGCGCCAACTGATCGGCTTTCGCCTGCCGGTCGGCGGCTTCCGGATCGACGATGGTCCGCAGTTTCGCTTCCAACACTGCCGCCCGCTCGGCGCCCTGTCCGTCCTCGATCAAATCCCGGATCTCGCGCGGATCGCTCGCAAGATCGAACAGTTGCGCCGGCTCGTTGGCGTGATAGATCAGCTTCCAATCGCCGTCGCGCACCATAAACGCGCCGTTACGCGAGCCCGAGGAATGATATTCGGCGAACACCGGCCTTGCCGCTTCCGTGCCGCCGATCGCCGGCCACAGGGACCGGCCCGGCAGGGTTTCGTCTTCCGGGGCCAATTCGGCGCCGACGCTTTCGACGAGGGTCGGAAACAGATCGACGTGCGAACCGGGCTGAGTCACCACATGCGCGGCGGGAATATCCGCACCCGTCACGATCAGGGGAATCGCCGCGGAATGCTCGTAGAGCGTCCACTTGCCGAACAAGCCGTGATTGCCGATCGCCTCGCCGTGATCGCTGGTGTAGAGAACCCGGGTCGTCTCGAGCAGCCCCAGTTCCTCCGCCGCTTTCAAAACCTTGCCGATCTGCTCATCCGTGTGCGTGATCAAGGCGCAATAAGCCGCCGCGATTTCGCGCAAGCGGTCGTCGCTCGGCATATCGGGGATGCCGTACTTCTCGCGCGCGCATTCGACGCTCGGGTGCATCGGTTTATCTTCGAGCCGGTAGCGCACCGGCAGGGGCATGCGCTTCGGGTCATAAAGGTCCAACAGGCGTTTCGGCACCAGGAACGCCGGATGCGGCGTCGGATAGGACACCACCAGCACCCAGGGCTTGTTTGAAGCCTTGGCGTGATTGCGCAACCAGCGGATCGCCTTCTCGGTGATGTCGAAATCGTATTCCTGATAGGGCGTCATCCCCTCGCCCGACTCCATATACATCTGGCCGTGTTCGATGCGCTCGGGTTCGCGGTCGACCGCCCGCAGCAATCCCGACAACGCCCCGATGCCGCCGACGATATGCATCGGGATGATCTCTTCGGAAAAGCCGTTGTCGTCGTCGGCGGAACGGAAATGCAACTTGCCGACGGAAACCACTTCGTGGCCTTGCCCGCGCAACCGGTGCATCCAACTGGTGCGCTTGCCGTCGTAGGCGAAACAGTTGTCCCAATAGCCGGTCTCGTGAGGAT
>JAVJPD010000250.1:0-2999 GCA_040216475.1 Rhodospirillales bacterium | reverse complement strand
GGTCGGCGAGCCAGCCGCCGCCCGACGCGAAGATCGTGCGCGCGAACGCCATCAGCGACGACAGCAGCGCGAATTGGGTCGCGGTGTAGGCGATGTTGCAGAGCGAGGAGAGATACGCGATGAAGGCGATGGTCGCGATGCCGCCGGTGAAATTCTCGATACTGATAGTCATTGTCAGCATCGGCACGGAATAGCCGACCGCGGCCTGCGCGGCGAAGGCGAGATTGGACAGCGCCTGGGCGATGCCGCCGATCAGAAGCGCCTTCAGAATGCCGTAGCGCGCCGCCAGCATGCCGCCCAAGAGCCCGCCGAGGATCGTCATCGCCATGCCGTAGAATTTCGAGACCACGGCGATCTCGGATTTCGAGAACCCGATGTCGAGATAGAACGGATTGGCCATCACGCCGAGAAGCGCGTCGCCGTACTTATATAAAGCGATGAACAGGAGGATCATCAGCCAGTGCGGCCGGGTCATAAAATCGGCGAACGGGCAGATCACGGCGGCGTAGGTCTCGGCGGCGATTCTTTTCAATCGCTTCGGCCAATGGGCGAGGCGATCGATCGCCACGGCGATCCCGCGCTCGCGCGCCATGGAGTCTTCGGTGCGCTTACGCGCAGGCTCCGGGCTCAGGAGCGCGGTCAGCAGGCCGAGCGCCATCAGGCCGGCCATGGTCGCGTAGGCCGCGCGCCAGCCGGCGACGTCGGCGATGATCAGCGCGCCCGCGCCCGAGGCCAGCATTGCCATGCGGTAGCCGAACGTGTAGGTCGCCGCGCCCGCGCCCTGGCGGGATTCATCGAGGCTTTCCACCCGATAGGCATCGATCACGATGTCCTGGGTCGCGGAACAAAACGCCAGCAACGCCGCCCACAACGCGGTCGCCGCGACGTCGCGGGAAGGATCGCTGCCGCCGAGGCCGAGCATGCAGAGCGCGGTCAGGGCTTGCGCCAGGATCAGCCAGCTCCGGCGCTGGCCGAAGACGCGCGCCAGAACCGGCAACGGGTAGCGGTCGACCAGGGGCGACCACAGAAATTTGATCGCGTAGGCCGTGCTCGCCCAACTGAACAGGCCGATGGCGGTGAGCGAAACGCCCGCCTCCGTGAGCCAGGCCGACAGGGTCGAATAGACCAGCAGCAGCGGCAGGCCGCTCGAAAACCCGAGCAGCAGGATCACGAGCACGCGGCGCTCCCGGTACAGGGCCGCCGCGGCCCAGAACGAGCGGGCCCTGTCCGAAAGCGAGCGCGCGGGACCGGCCGTCACGCGCGGCCTACAGTTTCGCCGCCGCCAGCTCGTCGAGCGGCGTCTCGGGACGCGCGCCGAAGTGGCTGATGACCTCGGCGGACGCGATGCCGCCGAGCCGCGCGCAATCGGGCAGCGGCTTGCCGTGCGTCAGGCCGTAGAGGAAACCGGCGGCGTAGGCGTCGCCCGCGCCGGTGGTGTCGACCACCCGCTTGACCGGCTCGGCGTCGAGCACGTGCACTTCGTCGCCCGACACGATCACCGAGCCCTTTTCGCTGCGTGTCAGCGCGGCGATGCGGCAATGGCCGCGCACGCGCTGCAGCGCTTCGTCGAACGTCTTCACCTGATAGAGCGAGCAAATTTCCTCTTCGTTGGCGAACACGATGTCGATGTGCTGTTCGACAGATCGCGGAATTCGGCGCGGTAGCGGTCCACGCAAAACGGATCGGACAGCGACAGCGCAACCAGGCGGTCGGCGGCATGCGCGAGATCGGCGGCCTCGACGAACGCCTCCTTCGCCCCCGGCGGGTCCCACAAATAGCCTTCGAGATAGGTCACCTTGGCCGCCTTGACCGCATCGGGATCGATGTCGGCCGGGCTCAACTCGACACAGGCGCCGAGATAGGTCTGCATGGTGCGTTCGGCGTCGGGCGTCACGAAGATCAGGCAGCGCGCCGTCGAGGCGCCGCCGGTCGACGGCTTGGTGTCGAAGTCGATCCCGAGCGCGCGGATGTCGTGCCGAAAAATCTTGCCGAGCTGGTCGTCGTGCACCTTGCCGATGAAGGCGCCGGTGCCGCCGAGGGACGCCAGGCACGCGATGGTATTCGCCGCCGAGCCGCCCGAACACTCCACCGCCGGCGCCATATTGTCGTACAGCGTCGCGGCACGATCCGAATCGATCAGGGTCATCGCGCCCTTGTTCAGATCGAATTTGACCAGAAAATCCTCTTCCGCGTGCGCCAAAACGTCGACGATCGCATTTCCGATTCCCACCACGTCGAAACGGGTGTTTGCCATAAAATCCTCCTTCCGCGTCTTTCGTCTCAAGGTGAGGCGCAGTATAACGGTCGGACTCGGGCCCACAAGGCCCCGCCCGGGAAAACCGGGGCCGATCGGTATTGCAGGAGGCTCTCATGCCGGTTTTCGCCTTCAGCAAGGCCTTCGTGCAGCTCGGCGATCCCGCAATTCGCCGGGTTCTGTGGCTGGTCCTGGCGGCAGCCACGGCCGTGTTCGCGCTTCTGTGGTGGGGCATCGGCTATGCGCTCGCCCATACGCAGCTTTTCGACATCGGCTGGATCGATACCGTGGTGCGCCTGCTCGGCGGCGCGGCGGCGCTGGTGCTGACCTGGCTTTTGTTCCCGGCCGTCGCGACCGGAATCGCCGGTTTCTTCCTCGAGGCCGTGGCGGGCGCGGTCGAGCGGCGGTTCTACCCGGCCCTGCCGCCCGCCCCCGGCGAATCGCTCGGCCAGACGATCCTGACCGCGCTGCGCTTCCTGGCCGTGCTGATCGTCGTGAACGGCGTCATTCTGGTCTTTATGATCGTGCCGCCCGTTTTCCCTTTTGTTTTCTACGCCGCGAACGGGTATCTTTTGGGTCGCGAGTATTATGAACTCGTCGCCCTGCGCCGGCTGGAGAAACCCGAGGCCCGCCGGCTGTGGCGCGAGAAACGGTGGCGATTTATCCTGTCCGGCGTAACGATCGCGTTCCTGCTGACGGTTCCCGTCGTCAACCTGCTGACACCGATCATCGCCACCGCGGCCAT
>JAVJPD010000249.1:0-1525 GCA_040216475.1 Rhodospirillales bacterium | reverse complement strand
CCGCACGATCACGGCCCGACCTGGGCGATTTACGGCCAGGCCGAGGGCACGACGACGATGACCGAATGGAAAGTCGTCAAGCAAGGCACGGGCAAGGAAGCGTCGCTGGTCGAACCCGCCAAGACCTATGAATTGACCCCGGGCACGGCAGTTGTCTATCCGCCGCTGACGGTTCATTCGCCGGATCGCAAGTCCTCGACCAAGCTGATCCGCATCGAAGGCAAGAACCTCGATCACGTGGCGCGCAATCCCTACAAGGAAGCCGCCAAGGCCGCGTAAGCCATCGCGGCATTAGTAGACGCTGATTTCAAAGTGACGGGAGGCCTAAGGCCTCCCGTTTTACACGGCATTCCCGCTAACCTCGACCGGCATTGCGATCAAACCGCAGTAAACCCCTATAATTTCTATAGGAATGATTTCGCATGTTGCCATTTTGCAACATTAGACTCAAAAATTATATCAATGAAACTTAGTAATGTTTTATTTAACGCCCGTTCCTTTAAAATGCGTCCCCAACGATAAAATTTGTAAACGATTATTGAGGAGATGGCTGATGACGCGTTTGTGGGTCTGTTTGATCATTATTTTTCTGACCTTCGGGTCCGGGGCTGCGAAGGCGGATAACTGGTATTTAAATATCAGTGCCGGCGGAACGTTCCTTCAAGATGCCGATAATGCGGGCACGAGTTCCGGTCTTTCCGTAGAAAACACTTTCGATGCGGGCCCGGTTGTCATCGGCGCCATCGGAAGGAAATTCAAAAACGGTTTTCGGTTTGAAGGTGAGTTGTCATATCGACAAAACGATATCGATAAGTTTACCTCGGTTAACGCCGGCGGAACGACCATTTCACTGGGGTCGGGCCTTTCCGGCGACGGCGATGTTTCCAGCTTCGGCTTCATGCTCAACGGGGCGTACGATTTCATGGCCGGGAAAAAATGGTCGCCGTTTATTATGGCCGGTATCGGGGGGGCGCATCTAAGTATTAACGACGCGTCCGTTGCGGGTGTGGCTTTGGCCGACGACAGCACGACCGTATTTGCCTATCAGGTCGGAACGGGCATCAATTACAATTTTAACGACAAAATCGCGCTCGGGATTTCGTATCGGTATTTCGGTACGGCCGATCCGTCATTTTCGGATTCGACCGGGGCCGAATTCGAATCGGAATATAGTTCCCATAGCGTTTTGGCCGGCTTGACCTTCTCGTTCTAAATCGGACCCACATCAATAAACTTGAGTCGCTTCACATGGTTGTCAAATCGCCGATAGCGATTCCGACGAACCATGACCGGTTCTAGGGAAAGATTATTCCGCCGCCTTGTCGAACGCGACGGGCGACTTGAGGATGTTCATCAACGCATCAAGGTTATCGAGCCCGGCCAGTCCCTCGACCAATCCGACGACGTCGTCGGCCTGGGCTTTGCTGAGCGTCGGCATCACGCAACCGTAAAACTTCTCGAGCCGCTCCTCGCGGGGCAGGGGCACGCCCTGCATGCCGCGCAGCTTGGCGCATTTTTCCTCGAG
>JAVJPD010000248.1:0-4601 GCA_040216475.1 Rhodospirillales bacterium | reverse complement strand
AGCATTATGCTCTTTACTGGGCCAATAACGTAAAAATGGGCATCGTCGTTCTGGCCGCGCTTTTTGCGATTTATTGGATGCAGCGTAAGGCCGGTCGATTCGGCGCATAGGCTTGCCGTCATGAATGTCATATTGAAAAATCCGAATCAAACCCGCGTTTTGATTAACGGGCTTCATGCTAAATCCGGCGGCGGCATCACGTATCTGCGGAACGTGTTGCCGTTGTTCGGCGCCGATCCGACGCTCGAAGTTCATTTGTTCATTCATGTAGATCAATACGACACGTTCGCGAAGATCGGCGACGGTGTCCGCATTCATCTGTTGGATTTTCCGACGGGGTTTTTCCGCCTTCTCTTATGGGAACAGGCGGTACTGCCGGTCATGGCCAAGATGATCGGCGCTGATGTCGTTTTCTCGACGGCCAATTACGGCCCTTTTACGATGCGCAATCAGGTCATCCTGCTGCGGAATGCCCCCGCCGTCGGCCGCCGGGAGTGGCGGATCGCACGCCGGCTTTATTGGATCACCTTGGCATTCGCGACCCGCTTGTCCTTGATGATCGCCCGTCGAGCGGTTGCCGTTTCCGATTACGCCGCGCAGACGATCGCGCCCTTCTGGATGCGGGATAAAATCTCGGTCGTGCATCATGGCGTCAGCGAGATGTTTCGCGCGCAAAATGATACGGATGTTGCGGCACGGAAAAATTTTCTGCTTATGGTTGCGGACATTTACGTGCAGAAAAATTTACATACGGTGATCAAGGCATTGGCGCGGCTGAAAGAGACGCACCCGAATGTGGAATTGTCGATTGCGGGAAGTATTTTGGACCGTGCTTATTATAATCAGTTACGTACGCAAATTGAGCGGCTCGGGCTGTCGAAAAATATATATTTTCTCGGGAGCAAATCACCCGAGGAGGTAAAAGAATTATATCGTACGTGCCGCGCCATGATTTTCGCGTCCACGGTCGAGGCGTTCGGCAATCCGCTTGTCGAGGCCATGGCCAGCAGTTGTCCGATCATTTCTTCCGATGCCGCGGCCATGCCGGAAGTCGCCGGCGATGGCGTACTCTATTTCAATCCCTATGACGACGGGGCCCTGGCGTCATTGCTGGATCGAGTCTTGTCGGATCAGTCGTTGTGCGACGATCTATCCAATCGGGCTTCGTTGCGGGCAAAATCCTTTTCTTGGTCTTTAACGGCGGAAAAAACGGCTCAAATTTTGCGTGATGCGGCATCCTTGGCATCGAAAAAGAGGCATGCATGACGCGAAAGAGCGTTCTGCTTGTGACACTGCCGCCGTTGGAAGGGGGCGTGCCGGCTCTGACGTCTCTTTTGGCGCATTTTTTAACATCCCGAAATTATGCCGTCACGGTCGGTTATTATGCGACGTATGGCAGCGAGCCGGATCTGGTCGTTCCGTTCTGGCGGTTACTGTCGGGGCGTCGGCCGGCGTGCCGAAAAACGCTGCGTTTTGGAGACATCAAGACGATCGGTGTCGGCTGTTGGTTCCCGGAGATGGAGATCCCTTATTACCTGCCGTCCCGGTTGTGGAGCCGGTTGCTTGAGCGGTTCGATTATCACGTTGTCGTCGGCGGAAACGTCCTGACCGGATACCGGATGATCCGATACGGTCTGCGCCATTTCATCTGGTGTGCGACGCCTTTTCTGGAGGAAAGAAAAGATCGCCAGGCCCGGATGAGTCTTTTGCGCCGCTTGATCGATCGATCGGTCCTGGTGCCGATCTTGGGCGCTATGGAACGGTATGTCCTGTCGCGCAGCGACATGATCTTGACCATCAGCCGCTACACCGCGAACCGGTTTCGCGCGATGGGCCGGAAAGGGCCGATGGACGTTTTGATCGTTCCCGTCGATTGCAACGAATTTGTTCCGCCGGCAACACCGGCCCCCGCCGGTGTCGTCGGATTTGCCGGCCGCTACTTGGATCCCCGTAAGAACATATCGATGCTGATCGAGGCGGTCGCTATCCTGAGGAAAAAGGGCACGCCCGTATCTCTGCGCCTTACCGGAGAACCGGACACCGAAATCAGCGCCGTAATAGAACGGCACGGTCTCGGCGCTGCCGTCGAATTCACCGGATTTCTCGATAGAAACGAACTGCCGGCCTTTTATCAAAGCCTGGATGTTTTTGCCTTGCCGTCCCGTCAGGAAGGATTGGGCATCGTCGGAATCGAAGCGATGGCGGCGGGAGTTCCCGTGGTTTCCACCCGTAACGGCGGTGCCGAGGATTATGTGAGCGACGGCGAAAACGGTCTTTTGGTCGGATTTTCCGCGCAGGAGATGGCCTCGGCGCTCGGCCGATTCATCGAAGACCGGGATTTTCGGAACCGGGCCGCCTTTCACGCCCGGAAAACCGCCGTTGATCGCTATAGCCTTAAAACGTGGCATGCCGGCGTCGAAGCGGCTTGGCTGAAAGTATGGGGAGAGCCGTTATGACGACTCGCCTGCTTTATCTCGTCAGCCATCCCATTCAGTATCAGGCACCGCTGCTGCGCCGGCTGGCTCGTGAACCGGACATCGAGCTTCGCGTGTTGTTCGAGAAACTCGATTCGGCCGCGAGTTATTACGACCCCGGATTCGCCAGAACCGTATCGTGGGACGTCTCGCTCCTCGATGGTTATGAATACGTTGCCCTGAAGGACACGGACCTGACGAGTGCTTTAGCGGATTGCGACGTTTTGTGGATGCACGGTTGGCAGAGTTGGGTTGCCCGGCGGGCGCTGAGCATGGCGCGCCGGCAGAGAGTCCCCGTGCTGATGCGCGCGGAAAACTGGGACGGAGCGATGCCGGACGGGGCCGGCATGCGGGGGTGGCTCAAGCGGTGGTTCCTGCAGTGGGTTTTCAGCCGCTGCGCCGGGTTTTTAGCGGTCGGCAGCCGGAACCGTCTTTATTACGAACGGCGCGGGATCAAATCATCGCGGATATTTCTCATGCCCTATGGAATCGACAATGCTTTTTTTCGGGAAGGTGCCGCCGCCGCGCAAAAGCACCGACAGAATCTACGACGGGACTTGAAAATCGAGGATGGGCAGTCCGTGGTTTTGGTTCCCGGTAAAATGATTGCGAGAAAACATCCCGAGCATGCCTTGGCCGCTTGGCGGCGGATCGTGACGGCGCCGGCGGATTTGCCCGGCGGAAAAAGCCCGGCGTTGGTCTTCGTGGGAGACGGGCCCTTGATGGCGTCGTTGCGCGAACAGGTCATGCCCGGAGAGCCGGTGCATTTCCTCGGATTTCGCAATCAAACCGAATTGCCGGCGTTGTACGAGTTGGCCGATGTCGTCCTGGTGCCCTCGGAACAGGAACCTTGGGGATTGGTCGTGAACGAAGCGATGGCCTGCGGTACGGCCGTGATCGCAACGGATCAGGTCGGCGCGGCGTTCGATCTTATCGGTTTGGAGACGACGGCGGAATCGCCGAATGCCCCGGGATTGGTCGTGCCGTTCGGTGAACTTGATACCTTTGCCGAAGCGCTGAAGTCCGTTTTGCGGAATTCGGCACGCATGGGCCAATCGGCGATGGATCGTGTCGCGGCCTTCGATTTCGAGGCGCAAGCGGCCGGGTTGAAATCGGCCGTATCAGCATGTGTTCTTGAGGGAGGGCCATGCCGAATCGATTGAAAATCGTCGTTGTCGGTGAAACGTTCCCGGCCTCACGTACGGTTCAGCGTGTGCAGGCTTTCGAACGTCTGGGCCACGATGTCGCCGTCGTTTCGACCTCCGTATCGTCAGATTCGTATGAAAGAAGGCCATCACCCGCCGAACGAATCCGTTACCGGCTGCGGTTGCCTGCCGATCATGCCCGGGCCAATGCTCATCTCCTCGACACGATCCTCCCTGCGACGGATATCGTTTGGCTGGATAATGCGCGCAGCATACGGGCATCGACGTTGAAAAAAATTCGCCGACAGGCGCCGTCCATCCGGCTCGTATGGTATTGCGAGGATGACATGATGAATCCCCGTCACCGAACGAGATGGATCGAGAAGGCGATGCCGCTGTTCGATTTATGGGTAACGACTAAATCGTTCAACACGCAACCCGATGAATTACCCCGGTTCGGGGTTCGGAAGTTTCTTTTCGTGGATAATACCTTCGATCCGGTCATGCATCGTCCGCAAACCTTGGATGACGGATCGCGCAATGAGTTTGCTGCCGATATCGCCTTTATCGGTACGTTCGAGGCGCCGCGCGCACTTAGCATCTTGAAGCTGGCGGAAAGCGGCCTGCCGGTGCGGATATGGGGAAACGGATGGGAGAAATGGCGTGGTCGGCATCCACTTTTGCGCATCGAGGGTGCGCCCGTTTATAATGAAAATTACGCTCGGTGCATTTCGGCGACGCGGATCAATCTGTGTTTTCTCAGGCATTTTAACCGTGATCTTCAAACGTGTCGTTCTATCGAGATACCGGCCTGCGGCGGGTTTATGCTCCATGAACACAGCAGCGAGGTAATGCGGTTGTTCGCCCCGAACCGGGAGGCGGCATATTTCGGCAATGACGATGAATTGGCGGCGCAATGCCGTTTCTGGCTCGATAATGAACAAAAGCGTGCCGATGTCGCGGCTGCCGGTCGTCGGCGTGC
>JAVJPD010000247.1:0-1479 GCA_040216475.1 Rhodospirillales bacterium | reverse complement strand
GCACGGAAACGTCGACGCCGTGCTCGAACGGTTGGAAATAAAGCCCGCCGCTCCAGGTGTTGTCCATGATAACGACGGCGCCTTTGTCGTGCGCGGCCTCGGCGATGGCGGGCACGTCTTGAACCTCGAAGGTTTGCGAGCCGGGGCTTTCGACGAACACGGCCTTGGTGTTGTCGCGGATGTAATCGGCGATGCCGGCGCCGCACATCGGATCGAAGTAGGTGGTTTCGACGCCGAAGCCCTTGAGCATAGCGTCGCAGACCCGGCTCTTGGCCGGATCGTAGACGTTGTCGGTGACCAGCAGATGATCGCCGGCCTCGAGGAACGCCATCAGCGCGCCGGCGATGGCCGCCAATCCTGAGGGCATGGCGATGGACCGTGCGCCGCCTTCGAGCGCGGCGACGGCTTCTTCGAGCGCGAACGTCGTCGGCGTGCCGTAGCGGCCGTAGTAGACGCCCTTAAGGCGGTCCTTTTGCGCCGCTTCCAGTTCGGCGACCGTCGGGAAGATCACGGTGGAGGCGTGATAGACCGGCGGATTGACGATGCCGTGGTTGCTTTTCGGGTCGCGCCCGGCCGTGGTGATCAGCGTATCTTTTTTCGGCTTTTTCGGCATTTATTGTTCTCACGATTCCTTCCACCCGTCATGCCCCGGCGACAGCCCGGGGCATCCAGTCTACAGACTCTGGATTGCCCGGGCCTCGGGGGGAAGGGGGTGCCCCCCTTAAAACCCCCGGCCGGGCAATGACGATTGTGGATGAATGATACGGAATGCTCATCTGCACGTGAGCGCTTTTAACCCGTTTCGACCGGTAAATCCGCGCGGCCGCCCCATTCGGTCCAGGAGCCATCGTACACCGCGCCGTCGTCGAAGCCGATCAGATAAAGCGCGAAGATCGGCATCCAGGCGGTCACGCCCGAGCCGCAGGAACCGATGGCCGGCTTGGCCGGATCGAAGCCGAGGTTCTTGAAGTAGGTGCCGATCTCGTCCGCCGTGAGGATTTTGCCGTTCGCGCCGATGAAGGCGGGGCAGGGCGCGTTCATCGACCCCGGGATATGGCCGCCGCGCAGGCCCGCGCGCGGTTCCGGATCGCTCGCGGTGAAGCGTCCCGGCCCGCGCGCATCGAACACCTGGGCTTCCTGTGTCGTGATGTTCGCGGCGACCTGGTCGGCCGTCTTGACGAGTTCTTGGCGATATGCGGCCTTAAACGCGGCAGACGTCGGTTTCGCTTCGCCGCTTTCGGTGGGGCGATTTTCCGCAAGCCATGTTTTAAAACCGCCGTTCAGGATCGAGACCTTGTCGTGGCCGTAAATGCGGAACATGCCCCAGACCCGCGCGGCGGCCGCGTATCCGCCCGCGTTGTCGTAGATGACGACGTGATGCTCGTTGCCGATGCCGAGCGCGCCGACTTGTTCGGCGAACTGTTCGGGCGCGGGCAGGGTGTGCGGCAGGGGCGAGGTGCGGTCGGCGATCTCCTCGAT
>JAVJPD010000246.1:0-2856 GCA_040216475.1 Rhodospirillales bacterium | reverse complement strand
TCGGTTCGGTGCTGTTCGCCATGGCCGAGTCGTTCATGGGTCTTTTCGTCGGACGCGCGCTGATCGGCCTCGGCGTCGCCGCCTGCCTGATGGCCTCGTTCAAGGCCTACGTGATGTGGTTTCCCAAGGACCGGCTGCCGTTCGTCAACGGCTGCCAGATGGCGGCGGGCGGTCTCGGCGCGCTGGGCGCAACCGTCCCTATTGAAATGCTTTTATCGATCACGGACTGGCGCGGCATCTTCTTCGGGCTCGCCGCGTTGACCGTGGTATCCGCGCTTTTCGTGCTGCTGGCGGTGCCGGAAAAACGGAAAAACGCCACCGGCGAAACCCTGCGCCGGCAGTGCGAGGATTTCCTGCGGGTGCTGAAAAGCCCGCCGTTCCTGCGCCTCGCGCCGCTGACCGTGACGGTGCAATCGACGTTCATCTCCGTGCAAAGCCTGTGGTCGGGGCCGTGGCTGTACGATATCGCCGGGCTCGGGCGCGGCGCCGTCGCCGAATATCTGTTCGCCATCGCCGCCGGCATGGTCGCCGGTTTTCTCACCCTCGGCACCGCCGCCGCCAACCTCGGCCGGTTCGGCATCAAGCCGATCGCGGTCATGCTCAGCGGCGTGATCGTGTTCATGGCCGTTCAGGGCCTGATCGTCCTGCAATGGCGCGAGGCGATTTTAATCCAGTGGATCGCCTTCGGTTTCTTCGGCACCACGAGCATTCTGTCCTACGCGATTTTATCCCAGGCGTTTCCGTCCGATCTCGCGGGCCGCGTCAACGCCGGACTCAATCTGCTGTTGTTTTCCGCGATCTTCTTCGTGCAATGGGGCATCGGCGCGGTGATCGACCTGTGGCCGGCGACGCAGGAGGGCCGCTACGCGCCCGCAGGCTATCAAGCCTCCTTCGGCATGATGCTGGGCCTGCAATGCGCCGCGCTCGGCTGGTTTTGCCTTTACCGGCGCGCCCGCTTCGACATCGCGCCTTCTTAAAAAATATTATTTTTCAACGCTTTGCGGACCCTTGACTTCCCGGGCCGCGCGACTATGTCACGGGTGCCGGATGCCATGACGGGTCCGGCAGGGTTATCGGGGCTTATGCCCGAGAGACCCGTTCGGACGAAACATCGCTTTTTGAGGAGGATGTAACCATGACCACTTTCGATTTCGGCCCCCTTTTCCGTTCCACCGTCGGCTTCGATCATCTCGAACGGCTGCTCGACTCGGTCTCGCAATGGGATCAGTCCTCGGGCGGCTATCCCCCGTATAACATCGAAACCTGGGAAGACCAGGGCGAAGCCCATTACCGGATTACCATGGCGGTCGCCGGCTTCCGCGAAGACGAGTTGAACATCGAATCCCACGAGAACGTGCTGACCGTGGTCGGCAAGAAACCGGCCGAGAAAGCCGATGCCCATTATCTGCACCGGGGCATCGCCGGGCGCGACTTCATCCGCAAGTTCCAGTTGGCGGATCATGTCGTCGTCAAGGGCGCGAACCTCGACAACGGCCTCTTGAGCATCGATCTCGTGCGCGAGGTTCCCGAGGAGATGAAACCGCGCACCATCTCGATCAAACCGGAGGCGCCGGAAAGCCTGGCCCAGAAAGCCAAGCGGCTGATCGAAGGCGAAAAAGCCGCCTAACCGGCACCGCTTCTTAAACGTCCCTCATAGAGAGTCCCGGGCATGCATATGCCCGGGACTTTTGTTTTAATGAACCGCAGAGACGCAGAGGCACAGAGGCACAGCGACACAGAGGGTTAGATTTCAACTTTTATTTCGTCATGCCCCGGCGTTAGAACGCGGCGCGTTTGCCCGGAGTCGTCACCCCCGCGCAGGCGGGGGTCCATGCCGCGGGAAAGATGGATTCCCGCCGGCGCGGGAATGACGGAATGAGGACGAACGAAGGCGACATGCTCTAGATTATTGATTCAGGCGAGCGTGAAGACCTCGGTGGCCGCACCCGTGCGCTCCCAGCCCTGCACCGCGAGCTTGTTCCGCGCGGCGTTGGCGATCACGGCGAGCCGTGTGGTCGGATTGAGGATCGGCGGCTTGAGCCAGGAGAAATCGTTCTTGGCGTCGCGGTACACTTCGTTCATCAGCGCGCGCCGGCCGTGGCTGTCGTAGCCGCGCAGGCGGCCTTCGCCGGGCATCGACAGCCAGTGATTACTGATGCAGAACGGGCCCTCGTGCACGAACGCCTCGTTCTCGGCGCGCTCGATCACGCAGCCCTCGTGCTCGGCCACGCCGCTCAGGCTGAAAAAGGCCGGCATGCAGATCGGCGTTTCGATCAACGCGCGCTTCGCCTCTTCGTATGTTTTGCAGGTGTCGAACACCCGGCGCAGCAAGTGGGTCGGCGGCAAGGACCGGTTCCCGTGCACGCGCAGCCGTTCGATGGCCCAATCGAGCCAGCAGGAAAAGGTGTGGCGGCGCATCGGCGGCTGGTTGATCGCGGCGGCGAACCGCCCCGGCGCCATCGCGGTCGCGACGCCGACGAAGCCGGGCCAGGTCATGTTGTAGTACGCGCCGGCTTGCGCCTCGTGGCGCGCCACCACCACGTCGCGGCCCAAGCCGTCGAGCGGCCAGTCGAGGGTTCTGAGCAAGCGGTTCGCCCCATGCTCGGGATCGGCGCCGACCGAGGACGTGCAGGTCCATTCGTAGGAAAGATTGAGCAGGAACGCGCCCGGGTGATCGATGCGCCCGGCGACCGCCGCGATCTCGCCGAAATAGGGATTGTCCGCGCGTTCGAGCCAGTTGCGGCTGAGCGCGTCGCCGAGCTTCAGCCCGGCGATGGTGTAGCGCCCGCGCGCGGCAACCATGATATCGGCCAAGCGCTCGGGATCGAATGCCATCACGGCCAGCGGCCCGCCGGC
>JAVJPD010000245.1:0-1848 GCA_040216475.1 Rhodospirillales bacterium | reverse complement strand
TCGATGAACGGCTCCAGCAGCGACACAAAACCTTGGGTTACCGGCTCGCGGGTCCGGACGGCGGCGTGCGCGATCGGCGCGGTGCCGACACCGGCTTCGTTCGAGAACGCGGCCCGGCGGAAGCCCTGCACCAGAACGCCGATGATGCCGCCGGCGACTCCTTCGGGCGAGAACGCACCGCTGAAGATCGCACCGAACGCGCCGGGTATTTTCTCATAGTTCATCAGGATGATCACCAACGCCGCGAACACGTAGATGATCGCCATGAACGGCACCAACTTCTCCGTGACCCGGGCGATGCTCTTGATGCCGCCGATGATGACAATGCCGACGAAAAACGCCAGGACCAGGCCGATCAGCCAGCCCTTATCGGCGAGCAGGCTTCCCGTGCCGCCGGTTACGTTCACGATCTGCTGGAACGCCTGGTTCGATTGGAACATGTTGCCGGCCCCCAGCGCGCCGATCACGCACATCACGGCGAACAGGAACGCGAGCACGCGACCGAGGCCCGGCAAGTTCTTCTCCGCGAACCCCCGGCTGATGTAATACATCGGCCCGCCCGAGACGGTGCCGTCGGGGTTTTCCTTGCGATACATCACCGCCAGCGTGCATTCGACGAACTTGGACGACATGCCGAGAAAACCGGCGAGGATCATCCAGAACGTGGCCCCCGGCCCGCCGACGGAAATCGCAATGGCGACCCCGGCGATGTTGCCGAGCCCCACGGTGCCCGACAACGCCGTCGCCAGGGCCTGAAAGTGCGACACCTCGCCCGGGTCCGTCCCGTCGTCGTATTTCCCCCTGGTGAGCGCGACGGCATGGCGGAACCCGCGCAAACTGATGAAACCGAAATAAACGGTGAAGAACGTGGCGCCGGCCACGAGCCACACCAGGATCAGCGGCACGCCGTGCACGGAATAGAAGATCAAGCCCGATAAGGCATCGGCGAGCGGCGCGACCGCTTTGTTGATGGCTTTGTCGATGCCGTCGGCCCGGACGGATGATGAAATGATCGAGGAAAAAACGGCGAAAAAGAAAAACGCAAAACGATGGCGGATGGTTTTCAGCAATCTCCGGCCCTCCCCTACCCGGCCCGCTCTAGGGAACGACCGTGACGGACACGGGCGAGATTTGCACGAGGTTGCTGGCAACGCTGCCGAACAACAGATTGGAAAGCTTGGTGGTGCCGCGCCGGCCGATGAAAATCTGCGCCGCGCCGACTTCCTCGGCCAGGATGCTCAAGGCTTCGGCGGCGTGGCCGTGGCGGACGGTTCCCTCGGCCTCGACGCCCGGCGCCGATGCCTTGACCTCGGCGAGCGCGGGCTCGACGATTTCGCGCTGCGAACGCTCGATCTCCTCCTGGCGGTCGCGGTGCCGGGTCTCCAATTCCTCGGGGGTCAGGAAGTCGTAGTGCGACCATTCGAAAACAAACGCCAAGACCAGCTTGGCGCCGCTGGCCTGCGCGCGTTCGCCCGCGAAGCGGAGCGCCCGGCGCGCGCCGGCGCTGCCGTCGATTCCGACAAGAAACGTATCGGCCATGCCGCCCCCTTCGATAGCCTTAAGACGCCGTTCTTCGGACCCATTGTCCGCGTTCCCGGCAAAGCGTGTCAACCGGCGATGGTTCGATCTTCCTTCAGCCGACCGCGCCGACGATCTGCGAGATCGCCACGCTGATCCGGCGCACCATATCGTGAAGCTCCAGCATCGGCGTGAAAAGCTCGCGTTGTTCCCGCTCGTAACCGTGCCCGCCGTCGGGCCGGTAGGTCGCCTGTTCGCCGAACAGTTCCGGGCGATCGCTGCTGTCGCCCGAGGACGGGAACGCGCGCTTCAGCACGGCGACGCCGCGCG
>JAVJPD010000244.1:0-5257 GCA_040216475.1 Rhodospirillales bacterium | reverse complement strand
CGAGCCAGGCGAAGAACGCCGGATCGTTGATGAGGCCGTATTTGGCGACTTCGGCGTAACCGGCGCGGACCTCGCGCGCGGGCAGGGTATCGAGAGTGTCGATATCGGCGAGGACCAGGCAGGGCTGATGAAACGCGCCGACCAAATTCTTGCCGTGGCGGGTGTTGATGCCGGTTTTGCCGCCGACGGAACTGTCGACCTGGGCGAGCAGGGTCGTCGGGATCTGCACGAAGTCGAGTCCGCGCAGAATGACGGCGGCGGCGAATCCGGTGAGATCGCCGATCACGCCGCCGCCCAGCGCAATGAGGGTCGTGTCGCGGCCGACCCGCAGATCGAGAATGCGGTTCACGAGGTCTTCGAGATGGGCGAAGCCCTTGGTTTGTTCGCCGGCGGGCAGCACGATGGCGTCGGAGACGATCCCGGCGTCCGCCAGGGATGTCTCCAGAGGCGCGAGATAGAGCGGCGCGACGTTCTTATCCGTGACGATAACGGCGCGCGGCTGCTTCAGGACGGGCGCGATCAGTCCGCCGGCTTTCGCCAGCAGATCGAGTCCGACGAGGATGTCGTAGCTGCGCGCGCCGAGTTCGACCCGGACCTTGGTTGCGTTTGTTTTCATCATGATGCCGTTTTCCGTTCCAAATACCGGCCGATGGCATTATGCACGTGCTCGGCGGTCTCTTCCGGGCTGTCGCCTTTAGCATCAACGGTAAGGTCGGCCAAGGCATAAACGGGGTCGCGCTGATCCATCAGGGCTTGCAAGGTCGTCCGGACATCCTTGTTTTTCAGCAGCGGCCGTCCTTCGCGGTGTTCGGTGCGCGCCACCAGCATATCGAGGCCGACGCGCAGCCAGACCGAAATGCCGCAGGCTGCGATCTTCTCGCGCAGAGTTTCGTCCATGAAGGCGCCGCCGCCCGTGGCCAGCACGATCGGCTTGCCGTCCAGCAGCCGCATGATAACCTTGCGCTCGCCGTCCCGGAACGCCTGTTCGCCGTACAGCGAGAAGATGTCCTCGACCGAACAGCCGGCGGCCCTGACGATCTCGTCGTCGGCGTCGCGGAAGGGCATATTCAGGCATTTGGCCAAGCGCCGCCCGATGCTGCTCTTGCCGGCGCCCATGTGGCCGACCAGGACGATCGAGCGCCGATCGGACGCGCGGCCCGAACTTTTGCAGGATTGCCGGTCGGCCATGCTTAATGGGCCTTCCGAATCGGGCGCACGGTTTCCGCCGTTTCCGGAGGGGAAACGGCCCTGGTGTGCCGTTGAAAGCTGCCGGGCGAGCCGATACACTGCCTAAAATGGGTCATAATTTAAATTTAGCATAATCACTTGGCGATGTCGTCTTGGCTCGTTACAAAGCTACCTTATATAGGAACACATATGGGCATACGGGCGGATATACGGGGCGTGAACGAGTCGCCCGGATTTTTTGAAGCCATCATGGTCGCCTTCAGGTCGAACGCCGGATGAGAAGCCTTTCCAAAATCGTCTTTTTACTGTTGGTGGTCATGGTCGTCGGGGGCGCGGTTTTTTTGGCGACTTGGGATATTCCCGCGCCGATAACCGAAATCGAAAAAGAACTGCCCGATGACCGATTCCCCCGATAACGCCCGTTTTCGCCGGCTGCCCGTTTTTGCCGCCGCCGCGGTGACGGCGGCGTTGGTTTGGGTATCCGCCGCGCCGCCCGCCGGGGCGCAGTTTTCCGGCCAACGGCTGGGGCCGCCGCCGGTCCAGCAGGACGATCGGCAAGAGGGCCCCGTCCCGTTGGGGCCCCTGACGCCGGGCGAAGCAGGCAAGACGCCGGAAAACGGCAAGGCCGGCGCGGCCGCCGTCAGTCCGTCGCCGCTCGGTGCCGAGGTCCAGGCCGATACCCTGACCTCGATCGATCCGGATACGGTCGGCACTCTGTCGGAGGGGGAAGGCGGCTTCAAGACCGATTTGTGGGCGGGCACGAGCCGCTGGGCCATCGACATGCTGATGAAGCGCCTGCCGGTCGACGCCGCGTCGGGGGTGATGCGCCGCTTGATGCAGCGGCTACTGCTGACGCGCGCGACCATCGAGCGCGGGCAGTCGAAGCCGGGCGGTTTGATCGCCCTGCGGATTCAGATGCTGACCGGCATGGGCGATCTCTCGGGCGCCAACGCGCTGTTGAGCGTTACGCCGGCGCGCTATCAGTACCCGGAAATCGCGCGCGCGGAAGCCGACCTGCGCCTGCTCTCGAACGACAACGCCCGGGCGTGCGCCTTGGCGGCGAACCAGATCGCGGCACAAAAATCGGTCTATTGGCAGAAGATGTTCATCTTCTGCCAGGCGCTCGCCGGCGAAAAGAGCAAGGCGCAACTCGGCGTGTCGTTGTTGCGCGAGTTGGGCGAGAAGGACACCGTCTTCTTTTCCATCGTCGATGCCTTGGCGGAAGGCGTGACGCCCGAAATCAAGAGCCTGCCGAAACCGACGCCGTTGCATCTCGCCATGGCACGGGTCGCGAAAGCGCAACTGCCTTCCGATGTCGTGTCCTCGAACCGCCCCGTGATCCTACGAACCATCGCGATCAGCCCGAACGCTTCGGTCAAGGTGCGCCTCGAGGCGGCGGAGCGGGCCGAGGACGCGGGCGCCTTGCCGACGGACTCCTTGCGCCAGCTCTACACCAGTATCGTTTTCACCGAAGAGGAATTGGCAAATCCGCTGAGCAAGGCGGAGGCGGAAAGCGGCCCATTGAGCCGGGCGCTTTTATACCGCACGGCGGTGGTGCAGACCGTACCGCTCGCTAAGGCCGAGGCCATCGCCAAGGCCATGGACTTGGCGCGCCAGGGCGGGCGCTATTTTTCGACCGTGCGGGTGTTCGCGCCGATCCTGAAAACGATCACGCCGTCGGCGGAGCTGCTGTGGTTCGCCCCGGAAGCGATCCGCGCCTCCTTGATTCTGAAGGACGAGGAGACCGTGCGGGTCTGGTTCGCCGCCGTGCGTGCGAGCGCGCTCTTCAACAAGACCGCGAAAGCGATGATGGACTCGCTGATGCCGCTGGCGCGCTTGTCGGGGTCCTATCAGGCCCAGGGTTGGAAGCTCGACGATTTGCAGGCTTGGTGGGACGGCATCAAGAAATCCGACGGCGCGCGCGATAAGGCGGCGTTGCTCTACACGCTTTTTGAATCGCTCGGCGACGCCGTGCCGAAAAACGTGTGGGAGAGTCTCCTGCGCGGGCCGCAGCGGCACACTGTGGCGATGCCGCAACCGGCCTATTGGCACCGGCTGCAGGAGGCCGCCGACAGCGGGCGCCTCGGCGAGGCGTTGCTGTTGGTGCTCGTGACCCTCGGCGACAGCGGGCCGTCGGAAGCCGATCCGATCGTCCTCAGCCGGGTGATGCGGAGCCTGGAGCAGATCGGCCTTGCGGGCGACGCGCGCGCGCTGGCCGTGGAGGCCGCCGTCGCGAGCGGTATCTGATCGAAGCCGTCGTTTCCGTTTGATCGTTGACCATGAATGAGGTCAGTAAGCCCTATGGGCCGGCGTAAAACCGAACAACCCGTTTCCCGAACCGTCGAGATGTTTCTCGACATGCTGGCCGCCGAACGCGGGGCGGCCGTCAACACCCTCGAATCCTACCGCCGCGATCTCGCGAACTTCGCACGGTTCGCGCGGACACGCGGGCGCGATCCGGAGAAAGCCGATACCGAGATCATCCGCAAGTACATCGCGCATCTGTCCGCGCGCGGCATGGCCGCGGGCACCGGCGCGCGGCATCTTTCCGCGTTGCGCCAGTTCTTCAAGTTCCTCGCCGGCGAAGGGCTGCGCGAGGACAACCCGTGCATGACCGTCGACGGCCCCCGTCTCGGACGGTCCTTGCCGAAATATCTGAGCGAAAGCGAGGTCGAGGATTTGCTGAACGCGGCCGCCAGGCGCACCGGCGCGGACGGCATTCGCCTGCGCGCGTTGCTCGAAATTCTCTACGCGACCGGCTTGCGGGTTTCCGAATTGGTCGGCATGCCGGTGAGCGCGCTGTCGCGCGACGATCAGATGCTGGTGGTGCGCGGCAAGGGCGGCAAGGAACGCATGGTGCCGCTCGGCGAACCGGCGGCCGAGGCCATCGCGGCCTACCGCGACGTGCGCGCGCGCTTTTTGCCCGGACGCGGGAAAGGTAAAGATGCCGAAAAGCCGGATTCGCGCTGGCTGTTTCCCTCGCGCGGCAAGCAGGGTCATCTCACCCGGGTGCGTTTCGCGCAGCTTTTGAAGGAACTCGCCGCCGAGGCCGGGCTCGATCCGGCGCGGGTGTCGCCGCACGTGCTGCGCCATTCGTTCGCCTCGCACCTGCTGGCCAACGGCGCCGATCTGCGTTCCCTGCAGCAACTCCTGGGTCACGCCGATATCGCGACGACGCAGATTTATACTCACGTGCTGGACGAGCGCCTCAAGGCGCTGGTGCAGTCGCATCATCCGCTGGCGGCGGGGAAGAAGAACTGAGAGGTTGAGAGCCGTTTCTGTTCGGCGTGTTTTTGATCGCCGTGTAGAAATCGTAGGCCATTAATCCGACGACGAGGATCATGATCAGCGACAGCGGGATCGCCTTGATCGAGTAGCCAAGAAAGCCGATGAAGGAGACGAACAGCAGGCCGGCGATGAAAACGGTGATGCGGTCGATCATGGCATTATCCTAACACGTTCTTATTCCGAAAGCCTGTCCGCCAGCCAGTTGGCGGTGCGCAGCAGGCGGGCGTCATCGCCGCGCCGGCCGATCAGTTGCGCGCCGAACGGCAGGCCGTGCGAGCCCTCGAACAGGGGCAGGGTGATCGCGGGCACGCCGCAGAAGGTCCAAATCGTCGAGAACACCGGATCGCCGGTGCTCTCCAGGCCCTCCGGCGCCTCGCCGGGCGTCGCCGGGGTGAGAATGGCGTCGTAGTGCTCGAACAGAACGTCGAGCCCGTCGTTCAGCAGCGGAATCCAGTCGCGCGCCCGGTTGTAATCGAGGGCGCGCACCGTGAAGCCGGCTTCGATGCGTTCGGTCAAATCCGCGCTCAGCCGGTCGCGCGCTTCCGCGTATTCCGAGGCAAGATTGAGGGCGAGATCGGCGCCGTTGATGAGGCGGTGCCAATCCACGATGTTATCGAACGGCGTCGGCAGTTCCTCTTCCTGCACCGTTTCGCCGAGCAGGTCGGCCAGTTCGGCGAATGCATTGTGAACGTCCGCCTCGGCGCGGTCCCAAACGGGCGATTTGACGAAGGCGAGGCGTGGCTCCAAGGGTGGGTTTTCCCGCGCGACGTCGAGCAGTGCC
>JAVJPD010000243.1:0-1697 GCA_040216475.1 Rhodospirillales bacterium | reverse complement strand
CCTCGAAGCTGTCGAAGCCGTGAACCGGTTGGCCGGCATCCGCGGCGATCAGGCGCAGGGTGGCGCCGTAGCGCACGCCGAATTCGAGCACGGCGCCCGTCTCACTGGCCTGTTCGAGGCAATAGCGAAGCGTCTCGGAGGCAGGCGCGAACCAGCGGGTCGCGGGCGTGCGGGCTTGCTTTATATAGAGCCAGGAGTCGACGGCCGGGTGCGGGCCGTCGGCGGTCCAGTGCAAAGCGGCGAAATGCTTTTCGGCGTTTTCCGCGAGGCCGGCATGGTCCTCGATGCAGCCGAGCATGAAGTGCGAACGTTCGTGGTGGGGGTCGATGCTTAAGGCCTGTTCGAGCGCTTCCGTCGCCGGCGCGAAGTCCTGATCGTCGAACACGGCGGCATGCAGGTTGAACGCGGCTTCGGCATTTTGCGGGGCGAGTTCGAGCGCGCGCTTGAAACAAGCGGCGGCATCTTCCGCTTCGCCGCAATCCTGCAGGGCGACGCCGAGATTGTTGTGCAGTTCGGCGACGGCGTCGTTGATTTTGAGCGCTTGCCGGTAGGTCACGGCGGACTCGGGCAGTTGGCCGAGTTGGCGGTAAACGGTCGCGAGGTTGTTGTAGGATGCAAGATGCTTAGGGTTGGCTTGGATGCTTTCCTTGTATGCGGCAATGGCCTGTTTGGCCTTGCCGCCGGCTATCAGGGCGTTCGCCCGGTTGAACCGCGCGCCCGTGAAGTCCGGATTGATCTTGATCGCCTGCCCGAACGCATCGGCGGCTTCGTCGAAACGCCGCATCGCCTGCAGGGCGTTGCCCATGTTGTTGAGGGCTTCCGGGAACGCGGGCCGGTGTTCGAGCGCGGCGGCGAACGATTGGATGGCGTCCTCCATGCGCCCGGCGGCGGAAAAGGCGTTGCCGAGATTGTAATGGGCTTCGGGCATGTCGTTGAGCAGCGCAACGGCCTTTTGGCAGGCCTCGATGCCCGGTTCGACTTTTTTCAAGGCCAGATAGGCATGGCCGAGGCCGTTCCAGGCTTCCGCGTGGTCGGGCTTCACGGCAACGGCTTTCTCGAGATGCTCCAGCGCGTCTTCGTATCGCCCCAGCTCGAGCGCGACGGTGCCGGCGAAATGCAGAATGTCGATATCGTCCTGCAGGACCTTCATCACGCTGCGGGCGATCTTGTAAGCCTCTTCCCGGTTGCCCTTCTCGTAGGACGACACCATCATCTCGATCGCTTGCTGCAGCGGAACGTCCTTGCCCGATTGGGCCGCGCTCAGAATCTTGCCGTTGGTTTTTTCCTGTCGGCGCCGTTGTTTCCGGTTCATTTCACATCCTGCGGAAAAGCCGTGATGATACGTACACTCAGTTACTTATCAGGATGTAGAGCCGTCCTGCAATGGGCCGGCCCCGGTCGCGGCGCACCACGATGTCTTGACCATCGAGAACCGCGAAGCGGGTCTTGTTTGCCAGGGATTCGACGTAGCCGCCATGATGGGCGTATCGTCCCGTCGGTTGCAAGGCGTAGGTGCCGCTTTCCAGGGATTCGACCGAGAAGGCGAAAAGGCCGCCGCTGGTAAGACGGGCCCGAACCGCCGCGAACAGGGGGGCGAGGTCGCCCGTGTAGACGAACACGTCGGCGGCGAAAATCAGATCGAACGCCGCTTCCGCCTCGCCGTCTCGCAGATACGTCAGAATTTCGGCGGTTTGGAG
>JAVJPD010000242.1:0-4525 GCA_040216475.1 Rhodospirillales bacterium | reverse complement strand
GCGCGCAGATCGGCAAGAACTGTCACATCTCCGGCGGTGCCGGGATCGGCGGCGTACTGGAGCCGCTGCAGGCCGAACCGGTGATCGTCGAGGACAATTGCTTCGTCGGTGCGCGCTCGGAAGTCGCCGAGGGCGTCATCGTCGAGGAGGGCTCGGTGCTGTCCATGGGCGTTTATATCGGCGCCTCGACCAAGATCGTCGAACGCGACACCGGCAAAATCCATTTCGGCCGGGTGCCCGCCTATTCCGTCGTGGTGCCGGGTTCGCTGCCGGGCAAGACCGCGGCGAGCCCCGCTTTATACTGTGCCGTGATCGTCAAGCGCGTGGACGAAAAGACGCGCGCTAAAACCTCCGTGAACGATTTGCTCCGTGACGAACGCACTTGATCCCGTCGAACTGTCGCGCGACCTGATCCGCTGCCCGAGCGTGACCCCGGCCGACGCCGGCGCGCTCGGCGTGCTGGAAAAGACCCTGCGCGGGCTCGGCTTCGAATGCCACCGGCTGAAATTCTCCGCCGAGGACACGCCCGACATCGATAACCTGTATGCCCGCTTCGGCACCGGTTCGCCGAACTTCTGCTTCGCCGGCCATACCGACGTGGTGCCGGTCGGCGACGAGGGCGGCTGGGCCGTGCCGCCGTTCGAGGCCCGCATCGAGGACGGCAAGCTCTACGGACGCGGCGCGTCCGACATGAACACCGCGATCGCGAGTTTCGCCGTCGCCGCGCAGCGCTTCCTCGCCGAGCACGGCGAGACGTTCAAGGGCTCGATCAGTTTGCTCATCACAGGCTACGAGGAAGGCCCCGCCGTCAACCGCACCAAAAGAGTCCTCGAATGGCTGCAGGATCGAGGAGAGACCCTGGACGCCTGCATCGTCGGCGAACCGACCAACCCCGAACAGCTCGGCGACATGATCAAGATCGGCCGGCGCGGCAGCCTCAACGTGAAACTCACGGTGCGCGGCGTGCAAGGCCATTCCGCCTATCCGCACCTGGCCGACAATCCGGTGCCGAAGATGCTCAAGATCCTGAGCGCGCTCGACGACGCGCCGCTCGATCAAGGCAACGACCATTTCCAGCCCTCGACGCTGGCGATCACCACCATCGACGTCGGCAACCCGGCGACCAACGTCACGCCGGCGCATATACACGCCGGTTTCAACGTGCGCTTCAACAACGAGCATACCAGCGAGTCCATCATCGCCTGGGTCAAGAAAACCTGCGACGCGGTCACGTCCGATTACGACATGGACGTTCATATCACCGGCGAATCCTTCCTGACCCCACCGGGCCCATTGAGCGATATGCTGAGCCGTGCGGTTCAAAAGGCCACCGGGCGCACGCCCGAGCTCAGCACCACCGGCGGCACGTCGGACGCGCGTTTCATCAAGGACTACTGCCCGGTGGCGGAGTTCGGCATGTCCGGCCAGACCATGCACAAGACCGACGAGCATGTTCCGGTTGCGGACATCAAGGCGCTTGCCGATATCTATCAGACGGTTTTGGAAGATTACTTTCACAGCGGGTGAACATGGTCACGGCACGGGACGTCATCGCAGGCCTATATGGTGCGTTTCGGCTGGCCCGTCTGGATCGCGGCGGCGCCCGTTATTTCGATAAGACCGTCGACGGCTTCTGGCGCTCGTTCTTCGCCGCCGCGATCGTCCTGCCGCTTTACGTGATTCTGCTGGCGCTGCGCTTCGGCGAGCCCGGCCTGACGAACAGCCTGTTCCGCTATCTCAGCATCGAAATGATCGCCTACGTGACCGCCTGGGTCGCGTTCCCGCTCGCCGCGCTGCCCCTGTCGCGCGTGTTCGACAAGGAAGGCAACTACATCGGCTTCATCGTCGCCTACAACTGGGCGTCCGTGCTGCAGAACGCGATCTATCTGCCGATCGCCATGATCGTGGTGACGAATCTGATCCCCATGCCGTACGCTAACTTCATCAGCTTCGTCGCGCTCGGTTTCATCATGGTCTACACCTGGTTCATCGCCCGGGTGATGCTGGACGTCTCCGCCGGCGCCGCCGCCGCCATGGTCGGCATGGATCTGATCCTGAGTATCCTGATCCGCACCTTCGCCGAAGGCATGATGCGCGCGGGCTAAGGCGCCTTAGTAGAGCACTTCCCGCAGATAGAGCCCTTCCGCCGGCGCGGTCGGCCCGGCGCTTGCCCGCTCGCGCGCGTCCAGGGCGTTCTTCACGTCCCGCACTGTCCACTTGCCTTCGCCGACCAGCCTCAACGTGCCGACCATGTTGCGCACCTGATGATGCAGGAACGAACGCGCTCGCACGGCGATCACGATCTCCTCGCCGGCGCGCGAAACGTCGAGCGCGTCGAGGGTCTTCACCGGCGACTGCGCCTGGCATTGGGTGGCGCGGAAAGACGTAAAGTCGTGATGGCCGACCAGCACCTGCGCGGCTTCGTGCATGGCATCATGATCGAGCGCGACCGGCACCCACCAGGCGCGCTTGTGATCGAGCGCGAGCGGCGAGCGGCGGTTGACGATGCGATAGAGATAGGCGCGTTCGCGCGCCGAGAACCGGGCGTGGAAATCCTCGCCGACGGCTTCGGCGTGCAGGATCACCACCGGACGGGGCTTCATGTGAAAATTCAACGCATCGCGCACCGTATCGGCGGCGGTTTCCTTTTCGATGTCCACGTGCGCGACCTGGCCCAACGCGTGTACGCCCGCGTCGGTGCGCCCGGCGGCGTAGGCATTCACGGTTTCGCCGCAGAATCCCCGCACCGCGTCTTCCAGGATCTGCTGCACGCCGAGGCCGTTGTCCTGGCGCTGCCAGCCGACGAAATCGCTGCCGTCGTATTCGAGGGTGAGCTTGTAGCGGGTCATGGCTTTATCAAACTAATTGGCAAATTTTAGTTTTTTGAATAAAAAAATATTGTTACTATATAAACGACATTGCTCGAACTAAATTACTTTTGGGTTAACCATGGCAAAACCTAGAGTGTTCGTTAGTTCTACATATTACGATTTAAGGCATATTAGAAATGCCATTGAGTCATTTATTGACTCAATGGGATATGAGGCAATTCTATTTGAAAGTGGTGATATCCCTTTTCGGCATGATGAGCCGGTAGATGAGTCTTGTTATGACGAGATTCAGAATTGCCACATGTTGGTGTTAATTGTTGGCGGTAGGTATGGCAGCCCAACTTCTTCAGAACGACTTGCCGATCCTGAATTTATTGATTACAAAAAATTTAATTCCATAACTAGAAAAGAATATGAGACTGCTAGAGAGAAAGATATTCCTGTTTTTATTTTTGTTGAAAGCGGTGTTCACGCAGAATATCAAACATACAAAAAAAATCGAGACAACGACACGATTGTGTATTCGCATGTAGACAACATAAACGTGTTTGCCTTGCTTGATGAAATACTACAACAAAGGAGAAATAATTTTGTCAAAGAATTTTATAAGGCTGATGATATTACTTCATGGTTAAGAGATCAATGGGCCGGATTGTTCGCCGAATACTTAGCCAAGAAAAGTAGAGAAACTGTTCTAAAAGACCTTTCAACTCAGATTGCTGAATTACGCGATGTTTCAAGCGTTCTAAGAAAGTACAACGAAGCCATCATCACACAACTTCAGCCAGAAAAATCGCGGCAGTTGATCAGCAAACAAGATCGCCGCATTAGATTTGCCAAAGCAAAAAGATTGGCTGATGAACCAATGATGAAATTTCTTACTACGGAATATCAATTAGAAAAAAGCCCATTGTCATTTTTGAGATATCTTCAATTATCGGAAAACCTGAAAGATTACCTAAAAAGAATTGGGTTATCTGATAAACACATTAGTAATTTTTTAACTGAACATGCCACTATGGCAAATAAAGACTATGAAGAATTTAAACTAAAGTACATTTATAGTGATGATGATAGAACTCCTGATGGGGATTCAGATTAACTAAGTTTCTGAGTTCTATTATCTATCTAATTAAAGCCGGGTGCCGGGCGGCAACGGAAAGCCGCGCAAAAACGCCGCGGCATCCATCGCCGAGCGGCCGGAGCGCTGCAATCGTTCGAGGCGCAACGCACCGTCGCCGCAAGCAACGGTCAATCGATCGTCGAGGATCGTGCCCGGCGCCTTGCCGCCATTGTTTTCGATCGCGCCGGCTTTCGAAACCCTGATGCGTTCGCCGCCGATCTCGAAGAAGGTGCCGGGCCAGGGCGTGAAGCCGCGCACCATGCGTTCAAGCTCGACCGCCGGTTTCGTCCAATCGAGCCGGCCCTCGGCGCGGCCGAGCTTGGCGGCATAGGTCGCGCCGGCCTCGGGCTGCGGGATCGCGCGCAGCGTGCCCGCCTGCAGGCCGTCGAGCGCGCGCACGATCAGCACCGCGCCCAACGCGGCCAAGCGGTCGTGCAAATCCTCGGCGGTCGTATCGGGATGAATCGGCGCGGTCTCGCGCAGCAGCATCGCGCCGGTATCGAGGCCCTCATCCATCTGCATGATGGTGACGCCGCTTTCACGGTCGCCCGCCAGGATCGCGCGGTGAATC
>JAVJPD010000241.1:0-1448 GCA_040216475.1 Rhodospirillales bacterium | reverse complement strand
AGAATCCGGTGCGCGCCGGTATCCACGGCCGTAACGGTCTCGCGCGGCAGCACCTCGCGCGCGGTCGCGATGACGGCCGCCGCGCCCCAATCTTCCTCCGCGGCGAAGGCCTTCCTAAGCGCCTTGCGCACGTCGCTTGCGCGGCCTTTTGACCAGGTGTTGTTCGGCTTCACGCCCTCGCCGAGTGCCTTCAGGGTCTCGCCGACGTCGCCGACGAAATGCTTGTCGGCATGGTGCACGTAATGGGTGTTGGCCACCGCCGAGATGTCGACGACCCGCCCGCCCTTGGCCCACGGATTGCGCCAACCGATCCGCATCTCGATGGGATCGTAACCGGCGAGCAGCACCAGATCGCTTTCCTTGACGAACGGCAGCAGGATTTCGTCGGCCTTGGGCGAGAGCCCCATGGCGCCGAGGCTCAAGGGATCGTCCTCGGGAAACACACCCTTAGCGTTATAAGTGGTCAGCACCGGCACGTTGAAGTTCCAGGCGAACTCGCGCACGGTCTCGGAGGCGTTTTGCGTCAGCACGTCGACCCCCGCGATCAGCAGCGGTTTTCCCGACTCGATAAGCCAGCCGCGCACGGTGTCGAAATCGGCGCCCGCCGGAATGGACGGCGAAACGCGGGCGCGGCGAACCGGATCGGCCTCGGGCTGCTTGGCCTCGGCGACGCGCACCGGCAGATCGATCAGCACCGGGCCGGGCTGGCCGTCGGTCGCGGTTATCACCGCTTTGTCGATCATCGCATCGACCGCGCCGTCGACGACGGCGAACGCCCCCTTGGTCACCGGCGCGAACACGGCGATATGATCGAACACCTGGTGCGTGTAGGTCACCCGGTCGGCCGGGTCCATGCAGCCGGTGAGAACGATCAAGGGAATCCGGTCCTGCCAGGCATCGGCCACCACGTTGAGCGCATTCGAAATACCGGGGCCGACGGTCGCGATCAGGATACCCGGCGCGCCGTTCGCCATGTAGGTGGCTTGCGCCATGAAGCCGGCGGCGTTCTCGTGCTTGGTGAGGATGAATTCGATACCGTAGCGCTCGAGCGCGTCGAGCATGCAGAGCACTTCGCCGCCGGGGATTCCAAACGCGTACTTGCAGCCGGCCTCGGCCAGGCGCCGCGCAATGATATCCGCCGCATGACGGGGCTTCGGCAGTGACAAGGGGTCGATCGTGGGGGTCGTCGCGGTATCGTCCGGCATGGGTTTATATCAATCCTTTTTTACGCAGTTTATCCCGTTCGGCGGTGCTCATGTCGAGCAGTTCGCCCAGCACTTCGTCGGTGTGTTGGCCAAGCAGCGGCGGCGGCGCGCGGAACGTCACCGGCGTCTCCGACATCTTGATCGGGCTGCCGATCAGATCGACGTTACCCGCCGTCGGATGGGGCAAGGTAATGCGCATGTTGCGCGCGATCACCTGCGGGTCCTCGAACACCTGCTTGAGCG
>JAVJPD010000240.1:0-9040 GCA_040216475.1 Rhodospirillales bacterium | reverse complement strand
GGTGTGGCCGTCCATCCCCGGCAGCACGACGTCGGAGATGAGAAGATCGATGGTCGCGTCGGTGCCGTTGATGCCGTCGAGCGCGGCTTCGCCGTTGTTGGCCTCGAGCACCGTGTAGCCCTTGTTGCGCAGCGCGCGCGCACCGAACAGGCGCACCGCGTCCTCGTCCTCGACCAGAAGCACCGTACCCACGCCGGTGAGGTCCTTCTCGACGGGGGCCGCGGCGCGGGCGGCTTTGCGCGCCGGCGAAGATTGCACCGCGGCGGCGGTCTCGGGCGCGAACAGATCGCCCGGCGGCGGCGTGCCCGTTGAGCGCGAGGCGCCGTCGTCGTAGCGCGGCAGATAAACGGTAAAGGTCGTCCCCTCGCCCATGGCACTGTCGACGGAGATGAACCCTTCGGTCTGCTTGACGATGCCGTAGACGGTGGACAGCCCGAGGCCGGTGCCGGCGCCGACTTCATCAACGGCACCGACGCGACCATCGATCTTATCATCTCCGACGTCGTGATGCCGGGCATGGACGGCAACACCCTGGTGCAGCTCATCCGCCACGAGCTGCCGGATATCAAAGTCATTCTCATGTCCGGTTACGCCGAAGACGTGCTGACCGACGGCAACATCAAGAACGCCTCGATCCATTTCCTGCCCAAGCCCTTCACGCTCTCCGACCTCGCCGGCAAGGTAAAGGACGTGATGGCGGGGTAGGGAGAAGTGGCATTTTTAATACAAGGGCATTGTCGAATGCCTAAAGAATAATTAGCTTAAAGTACCCAGTTTATCGAGTAGGACTGTAGTTATGCCGAAAAACGGAAAAAATCATGCTGTTGGCCAAGATGCCAAAACGGGGCGTTTTGTTGTTGCGGATATGAAAAAAAAATCCGGCGGCGAGGAATGGACTCTCAAGCCGCGTGGAGAGGGGCAGGCGACGAAGGTGATGACCTCGGCTAAATCCGCATCTTCCTTGGATCGGATTACCAAGAAACACGGGAAGGCTTTGGAGCGCCTTGCCAAAAAATAAACCGAAACACTATCGCATCACTTTGGGCGATGCCATTGGCGCTCATCAACGAGCATTAAAATTCGGCGGCCGGCGCGGCATTCAGGATATCGGATTGATCGAATCCGCGATTGCCCGCCCGTATAGCGGATACTATCGGTCCATCCATAAGAAGGCTGCGGCCCTGCTGCATTCGGTGGCAAGCAATCACGGTTTCGCCGACGGAAACAAACGCACGGCTTTCTATTTATTTTATTTGTTTCTGGAAAATTCAGGTTACGAATTAGAAAGTCGTTCCAGTTTACAATCGGAAGAAGAAGTAGAGCATCTAATCATGGATGTCGTGACCAAGTTTATTGATTTCGATGAGCTCGTTATATGGTTGCATAAACGTATCCGCCCAAGCGATTAAGTTTCTTTAATGTCATTCGCTTTCCCGATCAGGTGATCGAGCATCGCGCTGCCGATACCTACTCAGCAGGCAACGTGCAGCGGACGCGTCCCAAATCGCCGAAATCGGCGAGCACGTCGGCGCCGGCGGCGACCGGAATGGGCCCGGTGGCGGCGCCCGTGCTGATCCAGTCTCCCGCTTTCAGTTCCAGGCCCCGGGTCGCGAGCTTGTTGGCAAGCCAGGAAATCGAATTGAGCGGATTGCCGAGCACGTTGGCGCCGGTCGAGGCGCAGATCACCTCGCCGTCGATGATGTGCTTCACGCCGTGGTTCGGCAGATCGAATTTCCGCCAGTCGGCAACGCCCTTACCGAAAATGAAGGCGAAGTTGCCGGCGAAGTCCATCGTCGACGCCGCCCGGCCGAGAGCGTCGCGCGTCTTGAAGCGTTGGCCCGTGACCTCGATTGCCGGATGCATCGTCGCGACCGCCTCGGCGGCCTGCTCCATGGTGTAGGGCGCCCCGGACGCGGGCAGGCCCTTGCCGAGGACGACGGCGAATTCGCATTCGATGGCGCGGACCGACGGTGCGCCGGCCTCGAAACGGTGGCCGTCCCCGACATTGAACTCGGCGAAGATCGGCCCATAGGCGGGTTCGCTCAGCCCGGCGTCCTTTTGCAGCTGCGCGTTGGTGCGTGCCACCTTCCAGCCCGCATACGTGATCGCCGGATGCTTGAGCATCACATTTTGTACCGCCAGGGCATCGTCGAAGTCGGCCGGTTTGCAATCGTCGGGAAGATCGTCGAGCAGTTTTTTTCCGAGATGCGCCTCGATCAGAATGTCGGCGGCTTTGGCGGCATCGATCATGTGAATCCTTCTCCTTCATTCCCGTTACCGGGGTTCGACGGCAGAGATATAATAATCCTCTGGAATCATCTTGGGAAAACTTAATCGAGCCGATATTGCGCCGTGCCGGATTTCGGGCTATGCACGCACGTGCCGGTCGAGGGCAACGGTCAAAACGCTTCGATCCATTTCAGGGAGAATGAAAAATGAGCACCGTCGTGGAACGGATCGGGCAGTACGCCGCCGATCTGACCTTCGAAGATATCCCCGAAAACGTCCGGCGCTATGCCAAGACGATTTTTCTCGACAGCCTGGCGTGCGCGTATGGCGGGCTCGAAAGCGAGCCGGCGCGCCTGGTCCGCGACAGCATCGACGATCTCGGCGGGCGCGAACAGGCGACCGTGTTCGGCAAGAACGCGAAAACCGATATCGTCATGGCGGCGCTCGCGAACGGCGTCGCCATCCGCTATCAGGATTACAACGACGTTTACTTCGGCCCGGCCTGGACCGCGCATCCGAGCGATACCCTGGCGACCGTGATGGCCGTCGCCGAGTGGCGCGATCGTTCGGGCGCCGATGTGCTGGCCGCGATGATCGCCGCCTACGAGGTGCAGTTGCGGTTTTCCGATCTGCCGGTGCAAAAGAATCTATGGCACGCGGGCTGGCACCATACCGTTGCCTGCGCTTATGCCGCCGCTGCGGGCGTCGGCCGCCTGTTGCGCCTCGACGGCGCCAAGATGGGCCACGCCGTCGCATTGTCGGGCGCGCGCGCCAACACGCTGTCCGAGATTCGCCACGGCGATATTCCGATGGACAAGGCGCTGTCGGCGCCCATCGTCTCAAGCCAGGCGATCACCTATGCGTTGCTGGCCGCGCGCGGGTTCACCGGCTGCACGACGCTGCTGGAAGGGCCCTACGGCTTCGGCCGATCGGTCGCGGGCGGGGCCGATGTCGAACCGCTGGTGCCGGAGCAAGGCGATTTCCGCATTCTCAAGATCGGGCTGAAGCCTTATCCGGTTGAGGGCATGACTCCGGCGATGGTGCAGGCGGCGCTGGAGTTGCGCGCCGAACACGGCATCGATCCTGACGAGGTGCAGACGATCCGCATCCTCGCGCACGAGGAGGCGTTGACCAAGCCGAGCTGGGACGACCGCAAGCTGACGCCGACCACCAAGGAGACGGCCGATCATAGCTTCTATTATTGCGTCGCGGTGGCCCTGGCGGCGGGCGAGGTCACCTCGCGCCAGTTCGACGACGACTGGCTCGCGAACAAGCAGGTCGCGGCGTTGATCGCCAAGACGACGATGGAAGAGAAGAAGGAATTGACGGCGTTGTTCAAGCAGGGCGCCCGTCCGGCCGGCGTCGAGATCGTAACGGCGCGCGGCACGTTTTACCGCGAGGTATCCTATCCCCTCGGCGATCCGCACAATCCCATGACCGACGCCCACGTGACCGAAAAGTTCATGACCCAGGCGGCGCCGGTGCTGGGCCAAGCCGCCGCCGAACGGGTGGCGGAACAAGCCCTCGGCCTGGAGAAAGAGAAAAGCGTCGGGCCGCTGATGGAATTGCTGGGGAAGACGGGCTGAGGGGTCAGCGATTAAGCCGGTGCGCCTTTTCGATCAGGCGATCGGGCATGGCGCCGGCGATGTCGATCCCGGCGAATTCGAGGCGCAGTGTCTGCGCGGCCCTGATTGCGAGCGCCGCCAACGCTTCCGCCGGTTCGGCGGTGTAGTCGGCGGGGATTCTGTCT
Source organism: Rhodospirillales bacterium (assembly GCA_040216475.1). GTDB lineage: Bacteria > Pseudomonadota > Alphaproteobacteria > Rhodospirillales > CALINB01 > CALINB01. Next base: position 5,061 of record JAVJPD010000240.1, on the reverse strand, counting down.
CCGCCGCGACGTGCGTTCGAGCGCTGGGGCGGCGGAAATTATTCTGGTCTGAGCGGATTCTATTATTCCGTAGTATGAATATAATTATTTACCGATAGACTTAATTATCTACCAAAGGAACCGGGATTAGCCGGGATTAGCCGGGATTCGGTGGGATTTGGTGGGATTCGGTTTCGGTGGAAAAAGCCCTTTTAAAAGGCTATAAAGACGCGCCCCATACCCTACGCCGGCCTGCCGCGGCATCCCATGGATTGGGGCAGAGGTCCGGTAGCCGGCCTGCCGGGGCTCATCTTTCTTAAAGCGGCCCGTCCATAGCAATGGGATTATTAAATTCGGCCTTAATATCGAAATCCGAGGCTTTCTTATTGAGAGAATCGACCCTTAAATTATTGGGCGCGTTCTCGAATCTCATTACAATTTCGCCCTCGGTTTTGACAGTCTGTTGACCCGATTCGGCCGCCGTCTTTTTCGTTTCATCGAGTAATGAAGCCAGCAGATCGCCGATTCGTTCGCCGCCGAACGCTCCGGCGATGCCGCCTATGACGGTACCGATAGGCCCCATTAACGATCCCGCAGCAGCTCCCGCCAGGCCGCCGGCAAGAGAGCTGCCCGAGCGGATCGCGCCCTTGGTGTCGCCGTCCATCGCCGAGCTCGCGATCGTGAGCGCGCCGAGTCCGGCGTAAATCGGCAAAGCGGCACGGCCGAGGAAGCGGCCGGCCCGGCTGCCGTATTGCGCCAGGCGTCCCATGCGGCCAACCCTGCCCGCGCGCCCGCGTCCGCCGGCAACGGGAACCGATCCGCCGTTCTTGCCCACGGCACCGCTGCCGCCGAGCGCCGGCGGCCAGTTGACGACCATAACAGGTTGCGGCCGGGTGAACGTTCCTGATGCCAGGCTGCCGGCGCCGCCGCGCCGTCCGAACGCGCCGCGCACGGCGGCGATTCCGCGCAAAGCCTTCGTCGCGACGATGATGCCGCCGGCGGCCATCGCGCCCTTGGCCAAGCTGTCCATGATGTCGTCGACGCGCTTCGGATCGAGATCGTTGATCGCTTTCGCCAACGCCTGAATCGGTTCGGTGAGCTTGGCATCGGCTTGCTTTTGAAACGCGGTGCCGAGCGATCTCATCGCGCCGGCGGCGGTACCGGCAATGGTTGCCGAATCTTCGGCGATCTGCTTCCCGTCGGCGACGATTTTCAAAAATTTATCGAACCCTTCCAATTTTCCGGTTGCCTTGAACTCCGCGATAAGATCGTTCAAGCCGCGTATTCCTTCCCGGCCGAAAATTTTTCCGATGATTGCGACATTACCGTCCGCCTTCGTAATGATATCCTTGAGGATATCGACGACGGAGCGCATGACCTTTGGATTTTTAGGGTCCATTAATTGAATGCCGCCCTGTTTGATTAATTTGATTTTTTCCGCGTCTTGCAGCGCCGCCAAGATCGCCTCAAAAGCGGTTGTGGCCTGTTCGGGAGAGCCGGTGCCTTTTCTGAAAACTTGGATCAAGGCACCCATTTCCCGCACGGCGTCCGCGCCGGTGCGTCCCGTCGCGGCATATGCCGCAGAGAGCCGTTCTCCTTGCGTCGATAAATCTTTTAATATGAACGAGCCGAGCTTGCCTTGCCGAACGAGAAGATCCAACGCTTTCAATAAACCTTCGCTGGTGTTGATTCTGAATTTATCGCGCATGTCCGCCAAGATGCCGCCGAGATTTTCGCCTTCGGAGCCGGCGGCGGATATGCCGAGGCCGATGGTGCGCAGATTGTCTCCAGCGAGTTTAAGATCGCCGTTTTTCTCGACGATCTTTTCAACCCCCGATATGAGTTGATCGGCAGAGACCCGAATGTCCGATTGCTGTGCGACTTCGAAGATGCGCTTTTTCAGGGCTTCCATTTGTTCCGCCGTCGCATTCGATTGAACGCCGAGGCGGGCAAACCGTTCTTCGAGCGCAATAACGGACTTCGCCGCGCCGACGCCGGCAGCGCCGGTGATCAACGCGGTGTAGCGGTTGCCGAGTCGGTCGATGCCGCGCCCGGCCATCTGCGCGCCGCGACCGAGCGCCGATAGATGACGCTTGCCGGAACGGGCAAACCGCGACATCGCGCGGTCCATTTGCCGCGCTTGCCGTGCAACATTGCCGTCAAGATCAACCGTGAGTTGTGCGCGCATGTCAGCCATTAAATTAATCCCGCTCGGCTATTGCGTGAAGACTTTTCCCGCCGCCGCGTTCATGATGCTGCGCCGGATTATCTCCTGGAAGGTTTCGTTCGAAGCATCGAACGTGGTAGATGCCGCCATTGCCGCACTGGCGGAACGAAGCGCATGATCGGCTTCCGCGAAAGTCAGACCATCCAGATGTCGAAGGATGGTTATGACGAGTTCGATGAACTCTTCGCTGTCCAACTTTTTTGGTTTCATGGCGCTGCGATCCTACAGGTACGGCGTGACGATCAGCTCGGCCGTGCCGGCCCATTCGTTCGTCGTACCGACGGCTTGGGTTTCTTCGCCGACGTCCACGATTTCGACGCGGTTGCCGGCATTGATCAAACGCCGCGCCGGGCCTTCGAGAACTTGCGGCACGACGAGATGCGTCGGACGGACGCCGAGCGGCCGGCCGTTTTCCCCCTTGAGGGATGCCATCGACGCGCGCGCGGCTTCGTAGTTGGCTGCGTTCAAATCGGCCTTGCTGCCGAAGGCGAGTTGCCACAATCCGAAGCCGGCATTGACGCGCGCGCGAACGCCGTAAATATATTCATCCGTCATAAAAACATGCATGTCGCTGTCACTGGTGACGGATTGAAACTGGTAGCCTTCCCGCTCTTGCCAGATCAACGGCTTGATCATCCGGCTGGCGTCGATCAAAAACCACGCCGGGCCGTCGCCGCTTTGAAGGTTGCTGGCATTGACGGGCGCGGCCTCGCCATCCGTCACCGGATGTTCGGCGTCGAAGAAATATTGGCCGTCATAACACACGGTCTCGAAGCCGGCGTTGAGAAGCCCGTAGAGCAGCTCGTCGGGGTGCTGCTTTGCGTTGCGGCCCATATCGGAAATGACGGGGCTGAATACACCGATTTTATCGTCGGCGATGTCGTCTCGGGATATCGAGATCGTATCTTCGAATTTGAGATTTTTAACCGCATACGAATGCAGCGCCAGGTTGCGGATAACACGGTCGCCGGCCCATTGGCGCATGCGGCTGGATTGTCCGAGCCAGGCATAGTTTTCTTCCTTGGTTTCGCTTTTGACGCTCATGGCGATTTTCATCGCCGTGCTCTCCGCGCCTTCGAACGCCTTATTGAAGAGGGTTTTGAAGCCGGTAAAAACGGTAATCAATGCTGCGCTGTTTACGATCATTGAAGCGGTTTCCTTTGTAAGGTTTGACGGTTTGTCATTGAGTTCTTGGATTTTTTTCAGTTCTTGATTTGCGTTTAATGATGCCAACGCAACAAGATGAAGTGCCGGGTTATTGGTGAGCGCGGCACGAAGAATGCGGACTACTCGGTTTTGTCCGTGACGCTCATGAAGGAATGTAGGGCTGATATACCGATACTCTTTCTTGCGGATGTGCTCGGCTGCATCCGGGGTCCATTCAGCACGCGCCCATATACCATCCTCGCGGATGGTAAATTCTTTAATCCATCCGGCCGCCGGCGCTTTTTGACCGTTCTTTTCGGCGTGATCCGTTTGGTGCTCGTAATCGATGACCAGGTCCTTGTTTGAATCACGCGACGCCTCGATGACGGCTTGCGCATCGTCGAGCTGAAAACGACGGCCGTCGCGGGCCTTGATGGTGCCAAGCGGAAATAGATGAACCCACTCCGGTAATGTGCTGACCGTATTGGATACGCCAACGCGCTGCACTTCTTCGACAGAAAGCGAAGCACAAAAAATATTCGAGGCGGGCTCTAAAAACTTTTTGCTCATAATTTTTTGCCGCCCGCTATCGGAAGGAGGGTGAGGATGATGGAAAGGCCTATAAAACCTCGCCGGGCCTTACGGACACCGGCCATCCTCACCTTGCGCCCGCGCAGTAAGGCACTCGCGGTAACCTCACGCGGGCAGATCACGCGCATGACGGCGAGCATGCACGTGAAATTGGTTTTTAAAAAAATAAAAAAATGAATCATGATTTTTGCCGCCCGCTATCGTTTTCAATTTCGCGCCGCATTATTTGCAAGTCGCGCCAGACGGTGCGCGCACTGACGCCGTGATAACGTGCTAGCTCGTCGATTTTATTTATATTGCGATTCCGGTAGATGTCTTCGCGCCGCTCGCGCAAAATAAATTTTTGGCCCATGGGTATAAAATACTGACCGTAGCCGAGAGCTTCACGGATCGCTTGTGCGGCCGGCAGCCCGACAGCTTTTGCCAGCTTGTGATCGGCTGTAATTTTTTTGGTGAGAAAAATCTCGGTGCCGCCGAAGGCCCTTGCCACCTTGCCGGCGATCTCCAGGGACGTTGCCTCGGCGATGCAGTCGAGCAGCTCCGGCAGTTCGGGTTCGTTCGCTTCGGTTGCCATGATGGCGTGACGATATGGGAACCTGACAGGTTGCGGAACATGACATCTGTCAGGTGATGGGCTCTCCGGGGGGACTGTTTAGGCCGGGCATTGCCGGGGCTGGGATGCCGTTCTATGGGCCGTAGAACGGCCTTTAAACGGCCTCTGGCAATTTTGGCGGGGTTGGGGTGCCCTCGTCCGCCCGGCGCGGCGGCACGGGCCGCTATTTCTTCCGGCCGGTTTGGCGCTTCCAATACCGATGAATCGAAGATTTGCCGGGTGCGCGCGGCCGGCCGAACTTCTCGATGCACGCTCCCTCGATCTGCTTGAACGTGAGGTGTAGGAGAAGATCATCGACGTAGGCCCGCAGCTCGGGGTCCAATATGACCTTGGAAGGCCGGCCCCGCCGATGATCACGAATGATGTGCCTGGCTACCTTCATGCCGTCTCTCGTTCATTTTTTTCAACGCGGCGATCACCCTGGGTGCCGTCCCTGGGTCGAGGAAGCGAAGCGCGCTGATCTTGAAATGCTTATCGAGCCATTTGTCGAACGCCTTGTCGCCGG
>JAVJPD010000239.1:0-4944 GCA_040216475.1 Rhodospirillales bacterium | reverse complement strand
CCGATGACGCCGAGAATGGCGCCGCCGGCCGCACCGAGCGCGCCGCCGCTCAATGTCCGTTGCTCGCGTTCACTGAGATTGGAACAGGCGCTCGTCAGCAACAAGACGGAGCACAGGGCCGCTACGGTCGAACGTTTCATGATTTTCCTCCTTTGCATTCCGATCAATGCCGGCCACCGGGCCGGCCGCCGGCCGGCCAATGGAATGCGGCCCTCGATACGCCGAAACAGGGAGGAAACGGTGTGATAAATGAAGATCAAATTTGAGGCAGGCGGATAAAAAACGGCCGGGCAAAGCCCGGCCGCGTTTCCCACCCGAAAGAAGCGCTATTTCAAAACGCAATGCTTGGCGAAGTCCTTGGCCTCGTTCGCCGTCAAATCCCCCTTGGGTTTCTTTTTGACGGATTCGCACCATTCCTTGCTGCCGACTTCCGGCGAACACGCCGCCGTCAACAACGGAACCGACATCAACACGGCAACGACCAGATAGACTTTATGCATGATGAATACCCTTCTCCAGATCAGATGAAGCGGCAACCTTACGCCGAATCGAACTCACGTTCACCTCTTCTCTTTCTTCCTACGCCGCCAGCAACGCCATGAAATCGTCGACCGCAACCGCCTCGAATTCGGCGCGATCCTCGAATAACGCGAGCAGGCGCGCCTCATTCTCCGCGCTTAAACGCCCCGCGACGTTGCGGCGGAATTTTGCCGCCAACAACGGCTTGCTCTCGGCACGGCGCGAAGCGTGGCCCAGCGGATAGAACACTTCGCTTTTTTCGCTCTTGGAACCGTCTTTGTAGAAGACTTGCACGGCGTGCGGATTGGCCGGATCGTTGACGTTATAGAAGGCTTCCGTGTAGGCGGGTTTTTCGCGCGCGATCATCTTGGCCCGCAACGGATCGATGCGCGGATCGGCGGCGGCCGCGTCTTCGTAGTGCGCCGATTCCAGATCGCCGAAAATCAGCCCGACGGCGACGATGTACTGTAGGCAATGATCCCGGTCGGCGGGGTTGTGCAACGGCCCCTCCTTCGAAATTTGATTGAGGCAGTAGCGGTGCGCGTCGATCTCGATGCGCTCGATCGCATCGAGCCGCTTCGAGGCTTCCGGATGCAGGCGCACGGCGGCCTCCATGGCCGACTGCGCGTGAAAGCCCGCGGGCCAGGTCTTGAAAAGAACGTTCTCGATCACGTGGCTGCCGAGCGGGCGGATGAATTCGAACGCTTCGCCGTGGTAATACGCGTCGAAATAGCCGTGCTTCTTGGTGCTGAGGATGCCGGGATACCCCATCTCGTTCTTCACCGCCATCATGGCAAGATGTACGCCGCGCGCGGATGCGTCCGCCGCCGCCCAGCTCTTGCGCCAGCCGACGTTGGGCGCATGACGATAGGCCCGCAGCGACGGGCCGTCGGCGAACGCGTTCGACACGCCGTTGATGATTTGCTCATAGGTCGCACCCATCAGCCGCGCCGTCACCGCCGCGGTCGCGACCTTGGTATGGTTGTCGCAATCGAAACCGAACTGATTGCAGCCGTTGACCTGCGCGAGATTGCCCTGGATCTCGTGCGCTTTGATCATGGCGCTCAACACGTCCTTCATGGTGAACGGCGCCGCGCCCGCGGCCCGGCGCTTGCGCGACAGATGATCGGTCACGGCAAGCAATCCGCCGAGATTGTCGGACGGATGACCGCCTTCCTTGCCGAAATAGGAATCGTTGAAATCGAGCCAACGGTTGAGCGCCGAAATATCGAACGCGGCCGTGACGGGATCGAGCTCGAAGGCGGTGCCCGGCACCCGCGCCCCGAACGGCACGGTCATGCCCTCGACCGGCGGCCCCAGAAGTTTCGCGCATTCCGGATGATCGTGCGCGGGAAAGCCGCAGCCGACGGCATCGAAAAAACAAAGATGCGCGGTATCGCGCGCGCGCGGCCCGGCGCCAGCGTATTCGTATACGTAGGCCGCGATCTGCTTGAGGATGGTATCGGGCTCGGGCCGGGTGTTGTTCGACGCCGCCATGCGCTTTCTCCCCTCGTGCGTTGAAAATATCGTCTCGAAATAACCGACAAAAAACGAAATTTTAGGCAGATAATCTTATGTGTTTCAGATATAAGAAAATACATTGTCGATAACACCTGCCTTTTAACGCGTCCTTATGAAAAAATCGATCGCAACCATCGCGCTTTTAAGTTTCATAATCGGCGCCGGCCTTACGCTGATGGAGGTCGGCACCCGAATCGCAGCGCCGCAGCAACTGGTTCGCGGGTTTGTGCTTCCTGACCCGGATTTGGGCTCGATTCTGCGCCCCAATATCAATTACCGCGATTTATACGGTGGTGATTTCACGGTTACCACCAACCGTCAAGGCTTCCGCATGCCGGAGGACGTGGATTTCCGGCCATCGCGGAAAAGAGTAATCGTTTACGGCGACTCTTTTACCTTCGGATGGGGCGTCGAGTATAAAGACGCTTTTTTCGCGCAAATCAAAAAAAAACTGGAGCAGTCAAACTCCGAGTTTCAGCTCATTAACGCCGGCATCGGCGGCTATTCGACGGGGCACGTCAAAAAGCTCTTCGAACGCCACATTCCCAGCACAAAACCCGCAGCGCTGATCTATTTTCTCAACAACAACGATCTCATCGACAACGTCATCCGCGACATCGACTATCGCGTTACGGATTATAAGGTCGAAAAGGATGGCAGCATATCTCTTGTCGACAAAAAGGTTTTTGCACCCTGGAAACGTTTCTTGCTGACGAATACGCCGTATGGATGGCTTAATCAAAATTCCCATCTGTTCGTGCTGTCAAAAGACCTTCTCAAAAGAGCTTTGAGTTGGAAAAGAGAGCGCCAAATGCCGCAGGACCTTAAACCCAAACCATCCGGACAACCTGCCGCACCGCCTCGTAACGCCGAAACCCTGAGGCCTGCTTTTACGGTCTTGGAGAATGATATCGACATGTCCGATTCGGCGATCGAATTCTACATCCAGGTTACCCGCGCCCACGTAAAGCGCTTGGCGGAAATTGCGGAGCGCCATCGCATCCCATTGCTCGTCGTCTGGATTCCATCTTGGTCGGAAATGTTCGCGCCTAACACGAACGGACGGGATTTACTTCTTTTCAATAAAGCCAGAAAGATGCTGTTCGCATTAGCGAAGGATTATCCCCTGACCGCATTCGCCGACACAACGTCCAAAATGCCGCGCGGACAGGCTTGGGCGCAAAAGAGGAAAAAACTCCATTTCGACGACGGCCATTTCAACATCGAAGGAAACGCCTGGTTTGCCCGTCACGTATTGGAAGACATCGCCCTCTTCGTGACCGGTGGCGGCAAATAGCCGTACGAGAACCTCATTCCCGGTGCATGTGAACGGCGTTCAGCCAGAAATCGGTCGTCGTCTTCATCAAGGATACCAACTCGTCGTAACTGGCGGGCTTGGTGATATACGAATTCACGCCGAAATCGTAGCTTTGCTTGATGTCCGATCCCGCGTGCGACGTCGTGAACACGACGATCGGAATGTATTTGAACTTATGATGGCTCTTGATCACTTCCAGAACCTCCCGGCCGTCGCAAGCTCATGGGGCGATCATCCGTATCCCTACACGGCAACCCGCCACCGCTTTAGCGCGGCGCGCGCATAGGTTTCCAAGGCTCTTTCTACGTAGTATTCCGGACACAATTATCCTTGATGCCGCGGAAAAGCGCAAAATTCCCGCGTTCAACGGAAGCGGATCAGGGCCCGCCCGGCGCCGGCGCGACCGCGTTCTCGACCAGGATCGCCCGGACCTCTTCGGGATCGAGGCCGTGGGCGTCGATGAGATCGCCCGCTTCGGCGATGGCCAGATCGGCGTCGTTGAGGATTTTCAGGCGCTTGAACACGTCCTCGTGGAGAAGTCCCAATGCGGCGCCGATCAACTCCATGAAATTCACCACCTCGAACGGGCGGTCCTTCTCGTTGCCGCACAGGTCCCGGTGACAGGCGTGGTAAATCCCGGCGAAGGTCGTGACGCCGGCGGCCGCGGCGGCGTCGAGCTGGCGCCGGTGCACTTCTTTCTTATACCCGGCGACCCCCATGAGGCCGTTGCACATATAGCCGACCGGCGGTTGGTCGAGCTCCACGATCTCGAGCCCGGGAATCGCACCAAGGATGCGTCGGACCGCCTCGTTCACCCCGGGCGTGCCGGCATGCTCGTGCAGGGCGACGCGCTTTTCGACCCGGTGCGTCATCAGGGATTTGAGTTCGTCGAAACGCCGCTCCAGGAACACCGCGAACATCGCCGTGTCGAACGGCTTATCCCGGCCCGACCGTTCGAGTGTCGGCAACAGAAACTCGCCCATTTGGATATTGCAGGTCGGACACCAGGAGACCACCTCGCCGATGCCGGTCTCGGCGAACGTGTCGACGGTATTCGTGCCCATGCGACCGGCATTGGCGGTATCGCCCGCACGCAGTTGGATGATGCCGCAACAATGGGACGGCCCGCCCATGACCTTGTAACGCACGCCGAGGGCCTCCAAAACGTCGAGGCATAAAAGCGCGATATGCGGCGTCTTCATGATGTTGCAGCCGGTATAGAAAATAATGTCGGGCGGCGCCTGTTCCTCGCGCGCTTCCGCGCGGCCCGGACGGACCTTGGCCAGCACCTCGGGCGGCAGCTGCAAGCGCGAAAGCACCCGTTCGCCCCGGCTCATCTCCCGGAACTTGCCGGTACCGTTGCGGCGCACCGCTTCATTGCCCTTGCGCCGATGAATTTTCGTGCGCGCCATCAGCAGCATGAAGCGCGGATTGACGCCATCATTGCAGGCATCGATGCAATGGCCGCTTTTCGAGCACGACAGCGCCCAGCGTTCCGAAATTTCCGGACCGCCGCCGCCGCGCAAAATATCGAGAACGCCGGAAACAATCGCACCGGGCGTGGCGGGATCGCTCGTGTCGATGCC
>JAVJPD010000238.1:0-2412 GCA_040216475.1 Rhodospirillales bacterium | reverse complement strand
CGTTCCTGGATCTTGTGCATGCCGAGAATGCCGGACTGCGGCGCGTTCAGGATCGGCGTCGACATGAGCGAGCCGTAGACGCCGCCATTCGAGATGGTGAAGGTGCCGCCCTGAAGCTCGTCGAGCTTGAGATTGCCGTCGCGCGCGCGCTTGCCGAAATCGTTGATCGTCTTCTCGATATCGGCGAGCGACAGTTCCTGCGCATCGCGCAGCACCGGAACGACGAGACCGCGGTCGGTGCCGACCGCAACGCCGATATTGTAATAGTTCTTGTAGACGAGTTCCTCGCCGTCGATCTCGGCATTGACCGCCGGAAACTCGCGCAGGGCAACGATGCACGCCTTGGTGAAGAACGACATGAAGCCGAGGCGCACGCCGTGTTTCTTCTCGAAGACGTCGCGGTATTGATTACGCGCCTCGATCACGGCGGTCATGTCGACCTCGTTAAAGGTCGTCAGCATGGCCGCGGTGTTCTGCGCCGTCTTCAAACGCTCGGCGACCATCTTGCGCAGCCGCGACATGCGCACGCGCTCCTCGCGCGGGCCCGCTTTACGCGGCGGGAACTGCTCGCCCGAGGCCGGACGGGGCGACTCCTTGACCGCCGGCACGGAAGCGGCAGGCGACGCCGGGGCAGCCGGTTTCGCCGCGCCGCCCTTTTCGAGATAGGCAAGCACGTCGCCCTTCACCAGACGGCCGTCCTTGCCCGTGGCCGGAATCGCGGCCGGGTCGAGATCGTTGTCCTCGATCAATTTGCGCACCGCCGGCGAGAGCGGCGCCTCCGAAGAAGACGCGGGGGCCGGCTTCGGCGCTTCCGGCGCCTTCGCGGCGGGCGCAGGAGCCGGGGCTTCGGCTTTTTTCTCTTCTTTCTTTTCTTCTTTTTTCGCTTCTTGTTTAGGGGCCGGTTTGGCGGCAGCCTTGCCGTCGCCGTCGATCTTGCCGAGGAGCGCGCCGACGCCGACGTCGGCATCGGTTTGCGCGACGATCTCCGAGAGCACGCCGGACACCGGCGCATTCACTTCGAGCGTCACCTTATCGGTTTCGAGCTCGACCAGCGGCTCGTCCCGGGTCACGGCTTCGCCGACCGATTTGAACCATTTCGCCACGGTCGCTTCGCTGACCGATTCCCCCAAAGTCGGGACCACAATTTCCGTCGCCATCGCTACCTCGCGTTCACCGTTGTTGCGCCCCCCGAACGGACAATCTATTCCGGGCGCTTGAGCCGCCGGAACGGTTGCGTCAGATCCTCAAGCTTCACCGTCAAGGCTTCCGTCACCAATTTCTCCTGTTCCTTCTTGTGCTCGGAGCCCGATCCCGTCGCCGGGGAGGCCGACGCCTTCCGGCCGACATAGACCGGTTTCGGCATCTTATGACCGAGTTCCTCGAGAATGAACTCGAATCTCGGCAAAACGAACATCCACGAGCCCATATTGGCCGGTTCTTCCTGGCACCAGATCACCTCGGCGTTCGGATAACGGCTAATCTGCTGCAAAACCGAGGTGCGCGGCCAGGGGTACAACTGCTCGACGCGCACCAGGGCGACGTCGTCGAGCTTCCGCTCGCGCCGGGCCTCCAGCAGATCGTAGTAGACCTTACCGGTACAGAAGACGACGCGCCGGACCTTCTTATCGAGCGCCATGCGGTCGACCTCGGGATAGACGCGGACGAACTGCGTGCCTGGGCCCATCTCACCGAGCTTCGACACCACCAACTTATGGCGCAGCAGCGACTTCGGCGCCATCACGATCAGGGGTTTGCGGAAATTCCGCCGCATCTGACGGCGCAACACATGAAACAGGTTCGCCGGCGTGGTCAGGTTGACGACCTGAATATTGTCCTCGGCGCAAGACTGCAAATAGCGTTCGAGCCGCGCCGAGGAGTGCTCCGGCCCTTGGCCCTCGAAGCCGTGCGGCAACAGCATCACGAGACCCGACATACGCAGCCATTTCGATTCGCCCGACACCACGAACTGGTCGATGATCGATTGCGCGGTGTTGGCGAAGTCGCGGAACTGGGCCTCCCAGATCACCAGGGCCTGCGGCTCGGACAAGGAATAGCCGTACTCGAAGCCGAGCACGCCGGCCTCGGACAAGGGGCTGTCCATCACCTCGAACTTGCCCTGATCGGGGCGCATCTCGCTCAAGGGGTAATAGCGCTCCTCGGTATCCTGATCGACCAGGGCGGCGTGACGATGCGAGAACGTGCCGCGGGTCGAATCCTGGCCTGACAGACGCACCTGCGTGCCTTCGCGCAACAACGTGCCGAACGCCAGCGCTTCAGCCATGCCCCAATCGATGTTTTCGCCGTTGTCGATCATGGCACGGCGATTCTTGAGAAGACGAAGGATCTTGCTGTTCACGTTGAAGTTCTGCGGCGGCTCGGAAATATCGCGGCCGACCTCCTTCAGCAATTCCA
>JAVJPD010000237.1:0-2389 GCA_040216475.1 Rhodospirillales bacterium | reverse complement strand
GAAGGTCTTTTTGCTCGGAACACGATCCATGTAAAGTTCGATCTCGGGCTTGATGCCCCGCTCTTCCAACATGGCCAGCGTTTTGCGCGAGGTATTGCAGTGCGGATGGTGATAAAGGGTCAGGGCCATCGAAAAGTCTCCAAAAGATGTGACAGGTGTCTCCGGGACGGTTAATCTCGCCCCTCATGAGGGAAATGGCAAGAGGGCCGTTCCACGTGCCCGTCATACACTTTATATATACCCGTTGCCGTCATCTCATCCTCGGTTTGTGCATGCTGGCGGTATTCTCGGCGGTATTCTCGGCGGTGTTTTCAGTGATGGCGCCGGAATCCCGGGCGCAACAGCCGCCGGTGACGTCCGCTGCGCAACAGCCGGCGGCGAAACAGGAAACGGCCCCGAATTTCAAGGCCTTGCTGGAGACGATCGAGGACGAGGCGAAGCGTAAGGCGCTGATCAAGCAACTGCGCGCCTTGGCCGCGGCGCAGCAGGCCGAAGGCGCCGAGAAGAAGCCCGGTTCGGCCGTGACCGACGTGGTCGGCCTGTTCTCGCACAAGCTTCAGGAAGCCACCGCCAAGGTAGCGAGCGGCGTTGAGGCCCTGGCCGATCTGCCGCGGCTTTACGATTGGAGCCGCGAGCAATACCGAGACGACGCGGCCCGTGCGGTTTGGCTGGCGTTCCTGACGAAAGCCCTGATCGTTCTCGGCCTCGGCGTGGTGGCGGAACTGTTGGTGCGCTGGGCTGTCGCGAAACAGCGCCGCGCGCTCGAGCAGCGCTCGCCGCAAAGCTGGATCGTGCGCTTGATGTTCCTATTGATGCGCGCGGTCATCGACATGATGCCGCTCGTCGCGTTCGCCGGTGTCGTTTACGGATTGCTGCCGCTGATCAATGCCAAGCCGATGGTGCGCGAAGCGCTCATGGCGCTGGTGACGGCCTATCTGTTCATCCATGCGACGCTCATCCTCGCGCGCGTCGTCCTGGTACCGGCGGCGCCGTCATTGCGGATTTTGTCGATCGGCAGCGAAACCGCGCATTATCTCTTTATCTGGGTGCGTCGCTTCGCGTGCGTCATCGTGGCGGGCTATTTCCTGATTGCCGCCTTCCATGCCTTGGGCATGCCGTCGGGCGGGCGGGAAGGTCTGTTGCAGTTCCTGGGCCTGTTCGTCGCCGCCTTGTCGGTCGTCTTCGTTCTGCAAAACCGCCGCAACGTCGCCGATTGGATTCGCGGCGACGGTGAATCGGCGCTGTTGGGCGCGGCGCAGGTACGTAACCGGCTGGCCGATATCTGGCACGGTTTCGCCATTGTTTACGTCGCCGCCATTTACGTCGTGTGGGCGCTCAGCATCGAGGACGGTTTCGCCTTTCTTCTGCGCGCGACCGTCGTGACCATACTCGTGCTCGTTTTATCGCGGCTGCTGATCGGCGTCCTGCAACGGGGCGTGCGGCGCGGATTTTCCCTGAACGAAGACCTGCAGCGGCGCTATCCGGGGCTCGAGCGCCGGGCCAACCGGTATCTGCCCGTACTGATTTTGATCTTCAAGGCGGTGATTTACACCGTCGCGGCGTTCGCCTTGCTGCAGGCGTGGGGTGTCGATTCATTCGCTTGGTTCGAGACGCCGTTCGGCCGGCAGGTGCTGCGCGCGGCGGTCACCATCGGCATCGTGATCGTTCTGGCCTTGTTGGTCTGGGAGATGATCAGCAACGCGATCGACCGCTATCTCAACGCAACCGACCGGACCGGCAGTCCGCTGCAGCGCAGTGCACGGGTCAAAACCCTGCTGCCGCTTCTGCGGAATTTCCTGCTCGTCGTTCTCGGCGTCATCGTGACGATGATCGTGTTGACCGAATTCGGCGTCAACATCGCACCGCTTCTGGCCGGCGCCGGTGTCGCCGGCGTCGCGATCGGCTTCGGCGCGCAGAAACTGGTGCAGGATCTGATCACCGGCATGTTCATCCTGTTCGAGGATACGATATCGGTCGGCGACGTCGTCGTTCTCGGAGACAAGGCCGGCATCGTCGAGGCGTTGTCGATCCGCTCGATCCGGCTGCGCGATCTTTCCGGCAACGTCCATACGATTCCGTTCAGCTCCGTCGACAGGGTCACCAACATGACCAAGGATTTCTCGTTCTATCTGTTCGAGGTCGGCGTCGCCTACCGGGAAAACACCGACGAGGTGACGAAGGTCCTGCGCGAGATCGGCGAGGAGATGCAGGCGGACGACGCATTCGGCCCGCTGATTCTGGAGCCGCTGGAGGTGCTGGGAGTCGACAAATTCGCCGACAGCGCCGTCATCATCAAGGCCCGGATCAAGACCGTGCCGATCAAGCAATGGGCCGTCGGGCGCGAATTCAACCGGCGCATGAAGATTCGTTTCGACGAACTCGGCATCGA
>JAVJPD010000236.1:0-3214 GCA_040216475.1 Rhodospirillales bacterium | reverse complement strand
TCGATGCCGATGAAGCGCCGGCCGAGTTTCTTCGCGACCGCGCCCGTGGTGCCGCTGCCGAAGAACGGGTCCAGGATCACGTCGTCGATCTCGGTCGAGGACAGAATGACCCGATGCAGAAGCGACTCGGGCTTTTGCGTCGGATGCGCCTTCTTGCCGTTCACCTTGAGGCGTTCCTCGCCGGTGCAGATCGGCAACAGCCAATCGGAACGCATCTGCAGATCGTCGTTCAGGTTCTTCATCGCTTCGTAGTTGAAACGGTATTTCGCCGCCGGATCGCGCGCGCACCATAAAAGCGTTTCATGCGCGTTGGTGAAACGCCGGCCGCGGAAATTCGGCATCGGGTTGGTCTTGCGCCAGATCACGTCGTTCAGTATCCAATAGCCCAGATCCTGCAGGATCGTGCCGACCCGGAAGATATTGTGATAGGAACCGATGACCCAGAGCGTGCCGTTGGGCTTGAGCACCCGGCGGGTCGCCTCGAGCCAATCGCGGGTGAACCGATCGTAGGTTTTAAAGTTATCGAACTTGTCCCAGGCCGCGTCGACGCCGTCGACAGGACTGTGATTGGGGCGCTGCAGATCGCCGTTGAGCTGCAGGTTATAGGGGGGATCGGCGAACACCATGTCGACCGATTCCGCCGGCAGGCCTTCCATGATCTCGACGCATTCGCCGTGCAGAATCCGATCCGTTTTCGCCTTGAGTCCCCCCGTCATGCTGCCCCTCTATCCGACGATTTTTTCGGTGATTGCCCAGTGATCGGTCGAACATGATCAAGGGGGGAGTCCGGGTCAAGAATTAAATGGATTCAAGGACTTAGAGGGATTCCCGGCGTCTAGATATGGTCTTTAGGCGGGGGGCCGACTCAATATCTTGCGCACCGGCGCAAAACTTTTTCGATGATGTGCCGTCACCCCGAAGCGTTCCAACGCCGCTTTGTGCTCGGCCGTGCCGTATCCGGCGTTGCGTTCCCAACCGTAGGCCGGGAATGCCCGTGCCAATCCGGCCATCAGGCGATCGCGGCTGACCTTGGCGACGATGGACGCGGCGGCGATCGACAGACTTTTGGAGTCGCCCTTGACGATGCAGGAAACCGGGCAGACGAGTTGCGGCGCTTGCGTTCCGTCGATCAGCGCGTGATCCGGCACGGCATCCAACGCCCCGACCGCCCGCGTCATCGCCAGCAAGGTCGCCTGCAGGATGTTCAAACGGTCGATCTCCTCGACCTCGGCCATGCCGACGCCGATGGAGGCGCATGCGGGCAACGCGGCGAACAGCGTCTCCCGGCGGGCCGGGCTCAACTTCTTGGAATCGTCCAGGCCGTCGCGGACGTCCGGCGGCAAGGTTTCGACATTCAAGACCACCGCCGCCGCAACCACGGGGCCCGCCCACGGGCCCCGCCCGGCCTCGTCGATGCCGGCGACGATCCCCGTGTATTGTTGCTCGAAGATAAAATCAGGCATCGCGGCGCGGCGTGTCGGAAGACGGGCCGGAATTGTCTTCACCGGGGCCGACGTGCCGCATCGGCGTAAGGGTCGGTTCCTGCCGTGTTTCGGAATCCGGCGTTACCGGCGCACGCGCCTTTTCCCGGTGCCGGCGGAGGCGGCGTTTGCGCGCGACGATCCGCAGCCACCGCACGGTTCGTGCCGTCCATGCCCGCGCGCTGCCGAATGTGCCGGCGAGGAATTCCGCTTCCGGCTCGTAGACCAAGCGCATGATCTCCCGGCCCGAGGTGATCCCCGACATCGCGAGCAGGCGCAGGCGCCGCGCCGTGATCACCCAAACCGGGCTCAGGGCCAGGCTCAACACCGTGACCGCGACGACGAGGCGGCTGTCGGCCTGGCTGATGACGCCGTTCTGCACGCCGACCAGGGACAGCAGGAACGAGAATTCGCCGATTTGCGCCAGCATGACGCCGCCGAGAAACGCGGTGTTCCAGGTCTGCCCCAGAAGGCGCAGCGTGCCGACGTTCATCACCGTCTTGAACACGGTGATCAGGAAGAAGAGCGTCAGCACGATGCCGAGATTGGCCCACATATATTGCAGATCGATCAACAGACCGATGGACAGGAAGAAAACCATCATCAGGATGCTCTCGATGGGCTTGGTCGCCTCCTGCATGGCTTGGCGTTCATGGCTGTTGCCGATGACCAGCCCGGCGAGAAACGCGCCGTAGGCCGCCGACAGCCCGAGCAGGCCCGACAGCGCCGCCGCGCCGAAACAGAACGCCAAGGCGCCGAGCGGCTTGAGGTCGACATGCCCGGCGACGATGCGGTCGAACGGCAGGCGAATCCGCCGCCGGCGCGAGAGATACCAGATCAGCACCGCCATGAAGGCGACCGAACCGAGGATCTTGAACACCGACAGCACGTCGAAGCTCTTGTCGGCAAGCGCGCCGATCAGCAGCAGCATCGGCACCACGGCGATGTCCTGAGCGATCAGCACGCCGATGGTGATGCGCCCGGCGCGGGTGTGCAACTCGTCGATGTTCTCCAAGACCTTGATGGCGACCGCGGTGCTCGAGAGCGCCACCACGAAACCGAGCAGCAGCGCCAGGCCGAACGGCAGGCCGACCAGCCTGGAGAACACCAGCATGACCCCGACCGAGGCGCCGATCTGAATGAGCGTCGCCAACATGGCGAGGCGCCAGACCCGCTTGAAGATTCGCAGGGAAAGCTCCATGCCGATCATGAACAGCAGCATCAGGACGCCGAGTTCGGCCAGGGTGTCGATCTGGGCGCGGTCGGCCACGAGCCCCAGCGCCGACGGGCCGAGCAGCACGCCGGCCAGGATATAGCCGACGATGGCGGGTTGGCGCAGACGTTCGAGCCCAAGGCCGCAGAGCAGCGCCGCCAGGGCGACCGCCGCGATGCCGATGATGTTCGTCGAGTGCTGCGCCGCTTCCATCGCGTCAGATTAGCACGTCGGCGATGACGGTGCGACGGCCTGGGCGCCGATCCGTAAAATGATTCGGAAACGACTCAGAAAAGACTCAATTGATCGCCGGGGCGCGGCGGCGGCCGGAACGCGTCGAAATCCAACCCGGGGCCGCGTTGCTTGTTGAGGTCCAGCCGGGCGCAGGCCTTCTTGAAGCGCTGCGCCAGGAGATCGGCGTAGACGCCGGTGCCTTTCATGCGCGTGCCGAAGTCGGAAACGTAGAGATTGCCGTTGCGCGTCGTGCGCAACTGATTGAGCACGTGCTTGGCCTTGCCGG
>JAVJPD010000235.1:0-2466 GCA_040216475.1 Rhodospirillales bacterium | reverse complement strand
CGAAGTCTTGGATTCGATCACGGAATCCTTTGCCTTCGACGGTTCAGCCGGGGGTGTCGGCTTTCGGATACCACCACATCAGGACGTATTTGCCGGCGAACGTCGAGAGTTCCACCGTGCCGCCGTCCTGATTGGGGAGCGAAAAAGCCGGCGCCGCGGCGCCTTCGTTCAACAATGCCATCGTTCACTCCTTTTCGATGTCGCGTTGTTACACTTCTCGTAGTGCGTTGAATTGCTCAACGTAACACGATGAATCGATCTTGGCGACCACCACAGAGCTGCGCTTGGATTTGAGCGCCGATTTCAGGGCATCGCCGAGGGCGTGCTCGTTGTCGGCGACGTAGCCGTCGGCGCCGAAGCCTTGCGCGATCTTCACCCAATCGACGCCGCCGAGGCCGACGCCGAAGGTCGGGAAGCCCTTAACCTCTTGTTTCACCCGGATCAGCGCGATTTCCGAATCGTCGAACACCATCACGATGATCGGCAGATTCTCGACCGCCGCCGTCTGCAGCTCGGCGACCGCGAGATAAAAGCCGCCGTCGCCGGTGAAGGCGATCACGGGTTTGTCGGGATGCGCCATGCGCGCGGCCATCGCGCCGGGGATGGCATAGCCCATGGTGGCGAGGCCGTTGGACGTGAGAAATTCCTGCGGGCCGTAGGTGTCCCATTTTTGCACGACGAGGAGGCGGCTTGCGCCGGCATCGCAGGTGGCAATGGTATCGCGCGGCATGACGGCGCGCGCGACCATGAGCGCAGCGCCGGTCGACATCCCCTTGGTTTTGACGTCGAGGGCCTTCGTCACCTGATTGCGGAAATCCTTGGCCGCCGCTTCGCCCCAGCCGGAACCGTCGTTTGCCCATTCGGTGAGGCGGGCGAGCAGGGGTTTCAGATCGCCGATCACTTCTTGGGTGGACGGGATGACGGCGTCTAAATTGGGGGTGCTGGCGAGCGTGAGCACCGGCAGCTTGTAGGGCCAGGGCTTGGGCTGCAGCTCGACCGCATCCAATCCGACCGTGACGATGAGATCGGAATCGTTGATCAGTTTGCGCTCGATCAAACCGCCGATGATGCAGCCGGCGCGCAAGGCATGATCCTCGGGAATCGCGCCCTTGCATTTGGTGGTGGTGAGCACGGGCGCACCGAGCTTCTCTGCAAATGCCACGAATTCCTCGGCGGCACGGCACCAGTAAACGCCCATGCCGACGATGACGACGGGCTTCTTCGCCGCCGCCAGCATCGCCAGCGGTTCTTTCAAGGTATCTTTGTCCGGCCCGGTCTCGACGACGTTCTGGCGCAATGGCGTGTCGGCGATCATGTCGCCGGCTTCCATCTGGGATTGGTCTTCCGGCAGATCGATATGCACCGGGCCCGGCGGCTGGCTGGTGGCATGGCGGATGGCGCGGCGAATCTGGTGGCGCACGGTCTTGGCGTCGATCGACATGGTGTACTTGGTGATCGGCGTCATCAGCGCGCCCTGGTCGAGGCGCTGGCGCAGGCCGGTGCCGTAAACGTGGTGCGAATATTGGCCGGTGACGGCGAACAGCGGCGCGCGGTCCATCCAGGCGTGCGCGATGCCGTTGGCCATGTTGGCGGTGCCGGGGCCGCAGGTGGACATGCACACGCCCGGCGAGCCGGTGATCTCGCCCCAGGTCGCGGCCAGCATGGCGCCCGCGGTCTCCTGCTTGATGAAGAGGAAGCGCATGCCGGCGCGCCGGGCGGCATCCATCAGCTCGACCGATTCGCCGCCGGGGTGGCCGACGATGAACGGCGTGCCCGCCTTTTGAAACGCGTCGACGAGAACTTCAACCGTGCTGGCCATTGTCTTCCTCCCTGGCGTGTAAATCCGGCGTGAACGCCGCCGGTGATGAGGGGGCATTGTGCCGCCATGAAGCCGTTTGGTAAAGCGTTGCTTCGGCGTACTATGAGGCCGTCTTTCGCACCCCTTGTGCCGGTGCGGTCTTGAGGAGAGGAGGTTCATGTGGGAGAACTCGGCCTGAGCCCGAGCGGGGTTTCCCTGATCGTTACGGCATTTTTGGCGAGTTTGGCCGCCGGTTTGGCGACCGGGGTCGGGGCGCTGCCGATCTTTTTTCTCAAGAAGATTTCGCCCGCCGTGGAAAACGCCATGCTGGGTCTGGCCGCCGGCGTCATGCTGGCGGCGACGTTCTTCTCCCTGATCGTGCCGGCGCTCGAAGCCGCCAAGGAAAAATCCGTCCACGAAACGCTCGCCGTCTCGATCGTCATCGCGGGCGTGCTGCTCGGGGCGCTCGCGGTGTGGCTGATCCACGAATTCGTGCCGCACGAGCATTTTATTACCGGGCGGGAAGGGATCGAGAAAACCGCGCTCGCGCGCATCTGGCTGTTCGTCATCGCCATCACCATCCACAATTTTCCCGAAGGCTTGGCCGTCGGCGTCGGCTTCGGCGGCGGGCGGATCGAGAACGGCACGGCGATCGCCATCGGCATCGG
>JAVJPD010000234.1:0-5293 GCA_040216475.1 Rhodospirillales bacterium | reverse complement strand
AGCCGACGATGCGGTGCGCGGTCTTCTCGTCGGCGCGCCCGCCGAACATGAACGCGCCGAGGCAAATCGGCGATACCTTGAGCCCGCTGTCTCCCAACCGTACGTATTTCATGATCCGTTCCCCTTTTTTGCCGCGCCCCTCGAAGGCCGAAGGATTCGCGCGTTTCTCCCGTTTTATCCGGTATATCAGGTTGCGGGCCGCCTGTCATAACCGGGGTGGGCCCCGAAAACGGCGGAAAACCGAGTTCCGGGCCCGAAAATCCCGGCCGGCGGTGGCAAAGCGCGCCGCGCATCATTATCTTGTGCGGTGGGCGGAACGGTTGACGATCCGATCCCGACGAAGGCCCGATGGCCCCGATGGCCCCGATGGCCCCGATGGCCTCGATGGACAGCACGGCGGGGTGCTGCGGTTGCAACGGGATCTTTACGTTTCGATGATATCAAGGCCGATTGCTACGGCCTGAATTCGAGTTCACAGGGGATGGGGAAGATTCTTTCTCACGTTCATAAATACGCCTTAAGCGCGCGCGCGTTTCTGTGCGCGGTCGTATTGATGCTCGCGTTCCTCCTTTGCGCCCTGCCCGCGCACGCGCAATATCCGAGCGCCGCCACCCAGAAGCTGTTCGAGGCCGTCAAGAAAAACGACATCGCCGCCGTGCGCGCCAGCATCGCCGACGGCGCCGATATTTCGGCACGCAACGTCCGCGACCTCACGCCCATCGATCTGGCCGTCAACAGCGGCTACTACGATATCGTGCAGTACCTGCTGACCGAACGGAACAAACGGACCAAGGAACGCCTCGGCACCGCCGATGCCTTGGCTCCCGGCGCGCCGCCGTCACGCTCGCCGCCCGTGCGCGCGCCCGTAGTCGCCGAAAAACCCGCCTCACCGTCACCCGCCGCCGCAAGCGCGCAAACCGCGCCGCCGCAAACGCAACCGGCCGAGCCGCCCACCGCCGATCCGACCGTGAAGACGACCGATCTGTCGAACTTCAAACCGCCGCCGCAAGCCGTACCGGCCGCGAAACCGGTCTCGAAACCGGTCACAAAACCGGTCACAAAACCGGTCTATGAGGAAAAACCCTCGGCGTTCGCCCGGCTCGGCGAGCAGTTTTTGTCGCGTTTCGATTTCATCGCCGATCTGTTCCGCGGCAAAACTAAGAAACCCGCGCCCGGCGCCGCGCCGCAGCAAACGGCGCAAGTCCCCAAACCCGCGGCACCGCAACAAGCGACCGCGCCGCCATCCGTTGCCGTCAAGCCCGCACCCGCCGAAACGCCGAAGCCCGCTGAAACGGTCACAAAAACCGCTGCCGCCGTACCAGCCGCGCCGCCTCAGACTCCGTCTCCGGCACCGTCTTCGACGCCATCCCCGCCTGACGAGTCCGAAGCCATGATGCAGGAGGCCGTCGAACAGCCCGTGCCCGTCAAAGCACCGGCGACGTACATGGCGAAGCCCAAACCCGGCGGCATCGAGCCGCCGAAGCCGGATGCCGCGCCTGCGCCGGATGTGCTGGCGGAGGCGATGGAACCGGCGCCGAAACCCATAACCTTGCCCGATGCGGTGCCCGATGCGGCGCCGGACGCCAAGCCCGAAGCGGCAGCCGGCGCACCCGCGCCCGCACCGCCGCCGGCACAAGCCGCCGCAAAACCGTCCACACCGGCTCCGGCACCGCCGCCATTGGCAACGAGCGAAGACGCTTCCGCCTTCAAACAACTGACCGAGCGGTTCGTCGAACGGTTCCGGGAGTTGTTCGGCCTGGAAAAAACCCGAACCGCCGAAAAGCAACCCGAACCGGCCCCGAAATCAACCGGCCAGGAAAAACCGACAGGCTTCCTCGACGCGTTCAAGCAAACCGTCGAGCGTATCCGCGCCGCATTACTGCCCGACTCGAAAACGACCCGGGCCGCAAGCAAGGCACCGGCGCCGCCGCAAGGCCCGATCATCCTGGCCCGGCCCGGCGAAACGCCGCCGCCGCCGCCGGGACAATTGCTGAACGACGACCCGTCGAAATTCGCCGACGTGCCGGAAGGCACGGAACCCGGCAAGACGGAAAGCGCGGTCGCCGCCGCGCCGGCCATTCCGGCGCCGCCGTCGAGCGAACCGCCGTCCTCGAAACCGAAAGAGGCGCAAAAAGACCTGTCGCCGACCGAAGCCATCGAGAAGGACCTTGCGGAACTCGTCGAATCCCAAATCGGCGAGGAGAAAAAAACCGCCGCGAAACGGCCCCGCCATCAGGACAAAATTCTCGCCAACAAGGAAATCGAGGACGCGCTGACGCAACTCGCCGGATCGATCAAGGACTTGCCGCCGGAACCGAAAGCCGCCGCAAAAGCGGCGCAACCCGCCGAGCGGAAAGGCCCGATCACGCAAAAACAAGCCGAACGCGACGTACTCGACCTGCTGATGAACGAAGCGGAAAGAATTTCCGGCAAGGCCCCGGCCACGAAAACGGCCGAGAAGAAACCGGCGACGCCCGATAGCCCCGGCAACGCCGGTGGCCCGCTGGATTCCAAGGAGGTCAACGCCGCCCTGTCGCAACTCGTCGACAACCTGGAAACCGTCAAGGACGACAAAAAAGCCGCGCCGACGCCCGCGAAAAAAACCGGCGACGAACTGGCCGACGCACTGGCCAACATCGACTCCCTGTCCCTGACCACGCCGGAACCGGACAAATCCGGGTCCGCAAAACCGGCGCCGGGCAAACCGGACACGGCGATCGAACTGCCGGGTCTGGCGCCCGGGCCGATGAAAAGCGCGGCGGACGCGGCAAAACCGGCGCCGCTCGCGCAGCAGACATCGCCGCTCGACAAATTGCCGCCGATCAAGCAGCCCTCGACCGAAAACCGGCAGCCGACCGAGATCGGCTCGCGCCTGCGCCGCGAGGCCGAAAAGGTCTCGCAACAAAAGCCCGATTTCATCGAGCGCATGACCAACGTGCTGCAACTCAACGAGGGCAACCAAGCGCCACCGAAGCCGGCGGCCGATCCGAAAAAAGCCCAGGTTCCGACATCGCCCGAAACGCCGGGCCAGTGGACCGCCACGGTCGTCAAGACCGCCCGGCTCGACACCTCGCGCGAACCGGACCCGAAAAAGCGCAAAAAACTCCAGGGCCCCGATCAGTTCCTGTCCGGCGTCACGCTGACGCTCGGACAGTCCCTTAAGATCGGCAAGGAGCCGCTGGCCAAACCGAAAACCGGGCCGGATACCCGCAAGCCCTGCATCGAGAAACGCGAAGGCGCGCTGGCCTTCTGCGTCGAGAACATCGACTGGCCGTCGTCGATCAATCCGTATTTCGAAATCAACACGATCATGTATCAGGGAACGCAGGCGGTGGTGCGCTACGACGAGGGCCGGGCGTCCAATTTCTTCACCCTGTTCGACAGCCGCGCGTACGGCGCCATCGTCGATTACTACACCAAGCGCTACGGTCCGCCGACCCAGCGGTTGCAGAGGGGCATCGCGCCGCTCGCGCAACCGCGCCGGGCCAACCCGGTTTCGATCTGGCGCAGCATCGATCCGACCACGAGCCTGGTGACGACGCTGGAAATCCGGCAGTTCGACGACTCCCGCGTCGGCTTTCCCGACACCCGGCGCGGCACCATCATGCTTTATCACGCCTGGTCGGAGCCGATCTTCCCGCAGCTCTCGGCGCTCGAACTGATGGTGCTGAAACCGAAGGAAGACAGCGACACGGGCGCCGCGCCGACGCCGGTAAGCGCCGCCGGCCAACCGCTCGGTGTGCCGCCCGGCGGCCCCCAGGCCAGCGCGCCGCAGACGGCCGGGCCCAATCCGTTCAGCAGCTTCCCCTAATAACGTCCGGTAAGGCCGTTCGCGGTCAGCCGCAGTAGGCCCGCCGGGCGCAATCGCCGCACCCCGGAATCGAACGGGTCGTATCCCGTTTTCTTCAGCATGTTGAGATAACTCTCGGCCAACGTCGCCGGCAGCAACGCCGGCACGGCACGGCGGGGCACCGCATGACGCTCCGCGCGCGCCTCCCGCAAGGCCTGCCGGGCCATCGCGCAAATCTTCTCGATCACGGCCTTCAGTTCGGCGGGAGGATCGGCGTGCGAAAACGCGACGGCGGTAAAGCCGCACGCCCGGCATAGATCTTCCGGCAAGAACGTCCGACCGTTCGCGCGGTGAAACGGAATCGCGCGCATCAACCCGGTCAAGGCCCAAGCCCGGCCCGCGGCCCGCACGGCGGCGTCGATGCTCTCTCCCGCCGCGACGTCGAGGATTTCCACGGCGAGGTGCATCAGCGGCACCGATGTTCCGTCGGCATAAGCGATCAATTCATCCGTCGTTTCGAACGGTTCGTTGCGCATGTCGGCTTCGCGGGCCTCGATCAGCGTCTCGAAATGGCTGCGGGTCAAACCGTGGGCTTCGACCGCCGCCGCCAATGCCCGGGCAACGGGATGGTCCGGCCCCGTGCCCGCGTAGATCGACTCCAGGGCATCGCGCCACCATTGCAGGCGCATCCGCCCGATCAAGGACTCCGAAACGCTCTCGCGGATACGGGCGATTTCCAGGTTGAACGCATAGAGGCCGAACAGAGCCTCGCGGCGGTTCGGCGGCGCGAACATGGCGCACAGAAACCGGTCCCGATCCTCGGCGCGCACCACGTGCGCAGATTCGGATAATGCCGCGCCTTGCCGCATGATTCGCCCAATCCAATCCCGTCCGCGCGCCGGAGCCCGTTCAATCCGTCCGCACGCACCGGGCCGTCCGGACGACTTTTCCCCGAAGTTGCGCGGTTTTCCGCCGTCGCGGACTTTTTGCGCATCCCTCCCGGCGTTGCGACGTTACGGTACAACCCGTAGAATGCCCCGCATTCGCAAAGGGACACTTCATATACAACATCACAACGCGGAGAGGGAAAACAGTCATGAAGAATCCGCTTCAATCGTTGCCGAACACAATCATCATGGGCTTGATCCTCCTGGTGGTCATGGTTCTTGTATTGAAAGGTTGGCACGGGCAGGGACTCGCCCTGGATCATGCCTGGGGTACTTTCATTATGCGCTGGCTGCATGTCGTCAGCGGCGTCATGTGGATCGGCCTCCTGTGGTATTTCAATTTCGTCCAGATTCCGAACATGGGGAACATCCCGGACGACCAGAAGCCCGCGATCAGCAAGGTCATCGCACCGGCGGCGCTGTTCTGGTTTCGGTGGGGCGCCATGGCCACCATCGTTACGGGCCTGCTTCTCGCCCAAATGAGCGGCTATCTGGTCGACGCCCTGACCATCGGCCTGCAAAGCGGCGTCGCCAAGAGCACCGCCATCGGCATCGG
>JAVJPD010000233.1:0-2679 GCA_040216475.1 Rhodospirillales bacterium | reverse complement strand
CATGAGCGGGAGGTCGCCGGCCTAGAGGCCCGCGTTTTCGAGCAGGGCCTTTGCGGCCTCCTTCGCTTGCGCGGTGGCATCGGATTGATTGGCGACGTAAAAAGCGATCACGGCCCCTTCCATCAAGAGGATCAGGCCGTGCGCCAGGGCGTCCGGCTTCGCGGCGCCGGCGGCCTTGGCGAGTTTTATGACGTATTGCAGAATCAGGCGCTTGTGTTCGGCGCAGGCCATATGAATCGGATTGTCCGGCTCCGGATATTCGGCTGCCGCGTTGATGAACAAACAGCCGCTGAAGGTTCGGCTCCTGAACCACTCATCGAGAACATCGAAAAGGACCAACAACCGCTCGCGCGTCTCCTTCGTCCGGCGCTCGACGTCGCGCATGAAATCATTGCGGAATTGTTCGTCGCGCTGGCGCAACACCGCCAGGATCAGTTCGTCCTTGGACTTGAAATGCTTGTAGAGGGTCATCTTGGCGACACCGGATTCGGCCAGAATCTTATCGATGCCGGTGGCGTGAAAGCCGTCCCGGTAGAACAGCTTCAGGGCGGTATCGACGAGGTGGTCGCGTTTGCTTGTGGCCATCAGGGCACCAAAAAAATACGGACAGATTTGTCTATTAAATAGCCCGAAAAAGTCACAAATGCAAGGGCAGCGGGCCGGAATTTTCGCGAAAGAGTTAAAATTTATTGTTCAATATTAGTGACTTATAGAAAAAACGCCGGCGCCGGAATAAATCGCTTGATCAAACAGACAGGTCTGTCTATATGAACTCCATTCAAACGTGATCGCCGGACATCGAACCCGCCGGGATCGGAAAGAGGAGCAAAACGATGACGAATGCGAAAACCCTGGCAATGAACGCCGCCGCCGCTTCCCTGCTGATCCTCGGCGGCCTGTTGTTCGGCGCCACGACCACCACGGCGCTTTATTAAGCCGAACGCCGCGTCACGAAGAAGCAAGACATTCATTTCATCAACATCAAGCAAGGAGAAGAAAAATGCCCCGCATACAAACCGTCGATTCCGAACAAACCGAAGGCCGGGTCAAGGACCTGCTGAACGGCGTGAACAAAAAGCTCGGCATGGTGCCGAACCTGCTGAAGACGCTCGCCCACGCACCGGCCGCGCTGGAATATTACGTCGCGGGCGGCAACACGCTCGCCGGCGGGTTGCTCGACGCGAAACTGCGCGAACGGATTATGCTTGCGGTGGCCGGCGAGAACGGCTGCGATTATTGCGCCTCGGCCCATACGCTGCTCGCCAAGAAGGCGGGTATCGACGACCGCGATCTGGTGCTCGGGCTTAAAGGCGAGTCCGCCGATGCGACGGCGGACGCCGCCCTGAAATTCGCCAAGGCGGTGATCGCCGCGCGCGGCAAGGTCACGGACGCGGATATCGAAGCCGTCCGCAAAGCCGGCTACGGCGACGGCGAGATCACCGAGATCGTCGCCAACATCGCATTCGGCATATACACGAATTACTTCAACCACGTGGCCGACACGGAGATCGATTTCCCCGTCGTCAGAACGCAAGCCAAGGCCGCCGCCTAACCCCCTCTAGAGCCGACCTTGCCCCCCGGGGCCGCCGTACGGTTTGTCCATACCCTCCCTCCCCCAAACGTACGGCGGCCCCACCCTTTTTTACCGGGAGACCGAGTCATGAACATAGTTCTCAGCGACATCGCCTTTACCCCATCGGTCAAGGCCGTGCAGGCCAGAAAAGGCTCGCGCGCGGGATACGCGCGGATGGAAGAAAAAGGCGGATGGTCCGGCACGATGACCGAGGACCTGAAAACGTTCATCGCGGAACGGGATTCATTGTACTTCGCCACGGCGAACAAGGCGGGGCAGCCTTATGTCCAGCACCGCGGCGGCAAACCCGGATTCCTCAAGGTTCTCGACGAAAAGACCCTCGCGTTCGCCGACTTCAAGGGCAACCGTCAATACATCACCACCGGCAATCTCGCCGACAACGACAAAGCCTATATCTTCCTGATGGATTACGCGAACCGCCGGCGCGTCAAGATTTGGGGCCGCGCGCGAACGGTCGAAAACGATTCCGCATTGCTGAACAAACTCGCCGATGCGGATTACGACGGCGTTCCGGAGCAGGCGATTGTTTTCGCGGTTACGGCCTGGGACGTGAATTGCCCGCAGCATATCCCGCGCTTGTATAACGAAGATCAGGTGAAGGAGATGATCCTGCCGCTCACCCGGCGGATCGAGGAATTGGAATCCAAACTGAAGGCGCGTGAACTGGCTCTCAATTATTGATCGGCACCAAACAGTATTTCCGATCAATCATGATCCGATCTAAAACCGTTCGGACAGCCAGATCGCGACGCGCGAGCCGGCCTTGATGGCGGCGCTGAGGGCCTCGTAACCCGGCGCTTCCTCGGCGCCGTGTTCGAGCCCGGCATCGCGGTGTTCGAGTTCTTCCCGGCGGAATTCCTCGAACGTGTCCTTGAGTTCCTTGTCCTGTTCGCCGAGACGCGCGACCTGGCCCGCGTAATGCTCGTCGATCACTTCTTCGACCGCGACCGTGCAGGCCATGGCGGCTTTTTCGCCGAGCAGCGCGGTCGCCGCGCCGAGGGCAAACCCGGCGGCGTGCCAGACGGGGAGCAGCGCCGTCGGGCGCACGCGTTTCTCCGCGATGAGCTGATTGAAGCGTTCGAGAT
>JAVJPD010000232.1:0-11501 GCA_040216475.1 Rhodospirillales bacterium | reverse complement strand
CCTCGATCGCGATCTCGGCGGCCATGCGCCGGATGTCGTCGGTCGCGGCTTTCTCGGCGAAGGCGATCCGGTCGGCCGCGAGCTGTTCGCGCCGGGCCAGGGCTTTCTCCAGGTTTTCCCGGGCCAGCTTACCGTAGCGTTCGGCCTCGGCGCGGGCCCTGTCGACGATCTGCTCGGTTTCCTTGGCGGCGTCGCGCTGCTTGCGCTGGTATTGCGCCAGCAGGTCCTGGGCTTCCTCGCGGATTTTTTCCGCTTCGTCGAGGTCCGCCTTGATCTTTTCGGCGCGCGCATCGAGCGCGGCGACGGCGGCGCCCCAAACCTTCTTGCCGATCAGGCCGAAGAAGATCGCGAAGGCGACGAGAACCCAGAATGTCGGATCGTGCAGCATGATCGTTCCCCTCAGCCCGCCGTGCGGCTTTTGAGCGCGGCCTCGACCGCGGCGCTGACCCCGGCCCCGTTCGGGCTCTCGCCGACGAGCCGTTCCATGGCCGCCGCCGTCAGCTCCGAGGCCATGCCCTGGATCTGGCCGATGGCTTCCTTCTTGGCCTGCTCGATGCGGGCCTCGCCTTCGTCGATGCGCTCGGCGAGGGCCTCGCCCAGTTCCGCCTGGCGCTTGGCCGTTTCCTCGGCCATCGCCTCGCGGGCCCCCGCGATCACGCCTAGCGCCTGATCGCGGGCCTTGGCCATCGCGGCCTCGTAGGCATCGAGCGCCGCCTGGGCCTCTTTCTTGAAGTCCTCGGCTTTTTCAAGATTGTCTTCCATGCGCTTCTGGCGCGCTTCCAGCACGTCGGCGATGCGCGGTAGTGCGATCCGCCACATGACCAGGAACAGAACGCCGAACGTAATCACCAGCCAGACGACCTGGGGCAGAAACGTGTTGGGATCCAGTTGCGGCATCGAAGAGCCTCTCGGTCGGGGTGTCCGGCTCAGCCGAACAAGATGAGGAGCGAAATCACGAGGGCGAACAACGCGATAGATTCCGACAGGGCGAAGCCCAGCATGGTCATCGGAAACACCTGCGGCTGCGACGCCGGGTTACGGCCCACCGCCAACGCGTACGCACCGAACAGAATGCCGATACCGAGACCGGAGCCGGCAACACCGATCACGGCGAGACCGGCGCCAACCACTTTAGCTGCTGCAAGTTCCATTTTCCCGTTTCCTTTTCCTGAGAAGTTAAAGCGTTAATAAGGTCAAAAGTCGATTAGTGCAGATGAAGCGCGTCCGACAGGTACAGGCACGTCAGAATGGTGAACACGAACGCCTGCAGGAGCGCGATCATGATTTCGAGGCCCGTCAGCAACACCACGAACAACAGCGGCAGCCAGCCGGCCATGATGCCGAGCGAGATGACGAAGCCGGCGAACACCTTGAGCAGGGTATGCCCGGCGGTCATGTTGGCGAACAGGCGCACCGACAGGCCGATCGGGCGCGAGAGATACGAAATGATCTCGATCGGTATCAAGAGCGGCGCCATCAGCATCGGCACGCCCGGCGGCATGAAGAAGGTGAAGAAGCGGATCTTGTGCTTGATCAGGCCGATCAGCGTCACGCCGATGAAGATGAAGATCGCGAGCGAGAAGGTGACGATGATGTGGCTGGTGTAGGTGAAGCTGTAGGGGATCATGCCGAACATGTTGCCGAACAGGACGAACATGAAGATCGAGAAAATGAACGGAAAATACGGCCGCCCGCCGGAGCCGACGTTGTCGCGCACCATGTTGGCGATGAACATGTAGCTGAGCTCGGCCATCGACTGCAAGCGGCTCGGCACCAGGGCATGGCCGCGCATGCTGAGGATCATGAACAGGCTGATGGCGAGAACCGACAGCGACATCCAGGCCGCCGAGTTGGTGAAGGAGACGTCGAGGCCGCCGAGGTTGATCGGGATCAACGGCTTGATTTCGAATTGGGCAAGCGGGCTATGTGCTTCGGCCACGGTTCGGTTCTCTCCCTTCCCCTTAATCTTTCGTCGTCGTGTCTTCGGTCGTTATTGGCGTTTTTTCCGGGTGCCGGTATCCGGCGGCATAACCGAAGCCGCTGGCCAGACGGTACACATTTAAAACGCCGGCGGCAGCCCCCATGAGCAGAAAAACGATCTTGAGCCACGGGCTGGTGCCGAGCCAATTGTCGAGCAGCCAGCCGATGAAAAAGCCGACCCCGAGCGCGGCCGCCATTTCGACGCCGACGCGAAGCGCTTGGCCGAAGGCCGATTTCGAGGCTCCGTGGGGCTGGCCGGCTTTATCATGAAGCGTCTGTCCCGATTGCCGGGCCCGGGATATTCGGGCCGTGAGATCGTCTAAGCGTTTCGGCGGTTCGCGTTCGCTCATGGAGTGCTCCCGAGAGAAATCCTGGCAGCGTCCCGCCGGTCTGTCACGGCCTTAAATGAAGGCGTTTTTTCAGGGCCGCGGCGCAAAGTACTGGCGGGGTCGGAGCCTGTCAAGGCCGGGCAGGGTTGCCGTAACCGCATGGAAACAAAAGGGAAATATGACCGACTCCCGGGCATGACGGAGGCTGACCGGACGGGTGGACAAGGAGTCGGTATCTCGTTGGAAAGACCGGGGGAAAGGCGAGAGCGGATCAGGCCGCGCTGATCTGCTCGCGCAGGCCCTCGGCCTGCTGCAGGTCCACCGAAACCAGTTGCGAGATGCCGCGTTCGGCCATGGTGACGCCGAACAGGCGGTGCATGCGGGCCATGGTCATGCGGTGGTGGGTGATGATCATGAAGCGGGTGCGGCCCGATTCCGACATCTCGTCGAGCAGATTGCAGAACCGGTCGACGTTGGCGTCATCGAGCGGCGCGTCGACCTCGTCCAGTACGCAGATCGGCGCCGGGTTGGTCATGAACACGGCGAACAGCAAGGAGAGCGCGGTCAGGGCCTGCTCGCCGCCCGATAGCAGCGACAGCACCTGCATCTTCTTGCCCGGCGGGCTGGCGAGAATTTCGAGGCCGGCTTCGAGCGGATCGTCCGCTTCGGTGAGCTGCAAGTAAGCCCGGCCGCCGCCGAACAGGCGCACGAACAGGTCCTGGAAGTGCGCGTCCACTTCCTTGAAGGACGCCAGCAGCCGTTCGCGGCCCTCGCGGTTGAGCTGATTGATGCCCTGGCGCAGCTTGTCGATGGCTTCGTGCAGATCGGTGCGCTCGGCGTTGAGCCCATTGATCTGTTCCTCGAGCTCCTGGGCTTCCTGTTCGGCGCGCAGGTTGACCGGGCCCATGGTGTCGCGCTCGCGCAACAAACGCTCATGGCGGCGCTCGACCGATTCCATATCGGGGAGTTCCTTCTCCGGATTGTGCTCGGCGATTTCGAGCAGGTCCTCTGGCGCCGCCTCGATGCGTTCGCGGATGCGTTCGATCAGGTTGTCGACCGCCAGCTTGGCCTGTTCGACGAAGCCCTCGATACGGACCCGGCCTTCGCGCGCCTGCGCCACCGCGACCTCGGCCTCGCGCAGATCCTGATCGGCTTCGCGCAGATGGCTTTCGGCGACGGCCAGTTCGTCGGCGGCGAACTTGCGGGTGAGTTCCGCGGTTTCGAGCTGGCCGATCAGCGTCGACATCTTCGCTTTCAGTTCGTCCGGTGCCTGCGCGAGCTTTTCGCGCTCTTCCGTCTGGTCGCGCTGACGCTGGGTCAGGGCGTCGAGCTGCTGGACGGCGGCGTCCCGGCGGCCGGTCCAGGAGTCGACTTCGCGCACGATGGCGTCGAGCCGTTCGCGGCGTTCTTCCGCCGCCCGGCTTAGATTGTCGAAGGCGCTTTGCCGGTTGAGCTGGACCGTGCGCTTCTCGTTGAGCGCGGTCTGGGCGGCGTTCGCTTGGTCGCGCAACGCGTCGATGTCGGTCAGGGTCGAGATTTCCTCTTCGGCCGCGCGCAACTGCTGGGCCGTCTCGGCGAGATCGCCCTCGATGGCGCGTTTGGAGTCCTTCAGGGACGCCAGCTTCGAGGACAGCTCGGCGGTCTTTTCGCGCAAGCCCGCGAACGCATCGCGCGCGCCGTTCCAGGCCTCCTCGGCGCGGTTGGCGTTCTCGCGCGCCGTATGCTCGTCGGCCTGGGCGGTCTCGGCCAGGCCTTTGACCTCCCGCAGCCGGGCCTCGGCGTCTTTCGCGTGGCGGCGGATGCCGATGAGTTCCTCGCGCAGGTCCTTCAGGCGGTTGCGTTTCTCGAGGCGGGTCGCGGCCGCCGTCGCGGCGCCGGCGGAAACCGTGTAGCCGTCCCAGCGCCAGAGCGCACCGTCACGGCTGACCAGCCGTTGCCCGACTTTGAGATCGGCTGCCAGGCGCGCACCGGTTTCCGAATCCGCGACGATGCCGATCTGCGACAGGCGGCGGTTCAGCGCCGCCGGGCCGCGCACGTATCGGTTCAAGGGCTCGGCGCCGAAGGGCAGCGCGGGCGCGTCCGCTATCGGCAGCAGGGTGCGCCAATGCACCGGCGCGGGCTCGTCGGCGGGCGCGGTGAGATCGTCGCCGAGCGCCGCACCCAAAGCGGCCTCGAGGCCCGGTTCCACCGTGACCGCGTCGATCAGCGGCGGGAACAGATCGCCCGGTCCCGTCTCGATCATGTCGGCGAGCGCCCGTTCTTCCGCTTCCAGGCTGGTCAGGCGTTGCTGCGCCTCATGAAAGGCGGCGGTCGAGGCGTTGACCGCATCGCGCCCGGCCTGGACTTCGCGTCCCGCGTTTTCAAGCCGGGCGCGGGTGAAGTCGAGCGCCTCGCGGGCCTCGGCGGCGCGGGTCTCGGCCGCTTTCAGGGCTTCCGTGTCGGTTGCTTCTTTCTCGGCGGCCGCGTGCGCTTCGGTGATTTCGGCGGTGCGCACGCTGAGGCGTTGCTTGCGTTCGGCGAGCGTTTCGATCGATTGGGCGAGGCTGTCGCGGCGGGCTTCGCGGGCAGCGAGCCGGGCGGTGAGTTCGCTGAGTTCGGTTTCGAGCGCGCTGACCGCTTGCGTCGCTTCTTCGAGCAGCGCGCTGGCGTCCTCGCGGGCGGTGGTTTCGGATTGCTGGATGGTTTCGATGCGTTCGCGTTCTTCCGAGAGCATGCGCAAGGCGGCCTCGGCATCGGCGATCAGGGTGCGTTCGCGCTCGATGTCGGCGGCGGTCTGCGCGATGCGGGCTTCGCAGTTGGCTTGCGCGGCCTCGATGCGCTGCTGTTCCGCCTCAAGCTGTTCGCGGGCCAGTTCCAGGCGCTGCAATTCGGCGGCGGCCTCGGCTTCGGCCTTGCGGTGTTCGGGCAGTTTGGTGGCGCGGTCGGCCTGACGCGACGAGGCCGCGCTCGCCTTGGCGGTCAGGTCCGCGACTTCGGCTTCGGCGGCGTGGAGTTTTTCCTCGTTCTTGGCGAGTTCCGCCCGGGCCGCGATCATGCGCAGGTGCAGGAGCATCGCCTCGGCCTTGCGGATGTGGCTGCTGATGTTGCGGTAGCGGTTGGCCTGGCGGGCCTGTTTTTTCAGGCTTTGCATCTGCACCTCAAGGGTGCCGAGAATGTCCTCCAGGCGATCGAGGTTGGTTTCGGCGGCGCGCAGGCGCAACTCCGCCTCGTGGCGGCGCGAATGCAGGCCGGTGATGCCGGCGGCTTCTTCGAGCAGCTTGCGCCGGTCGACCGGCTTCGCGGCGATGATGGCGCCGATGCGTCCCTGGCTGACGAGCGCGGTCGAGCGCGCGCCGGTGGCGGAGTCGGCGAACAGCAGTTGCACGTCGCGGGCCCGGACTTCCTTGCCGTTGACCCGGTACGTGGAGCCTTCCTCGCGTTCGATCTTGCGCGTGACGTCCAGTTCGGTGCTGTCGTTGAATATCGAGGGCGCGGTGCGCTCGGCATTATCGAGGCACAAGGTCACCTCGGCGACGTTGCGCGCGGGCCGGTCGTTGGTGCCGCTGAAGATCACGTCGTCCATTCCCGAGCCGCGCATCTGCTTGGCCGAGGTTTCGCCCATGGCCCAACGCAGCGCTTCCACCAGATTCGACTTGCCGCACCCGTTCGGGCCGACGATGCCGGTCAGCCCGGATTCGATCGAGAGCTCGGTCTGCTCGACGAACGATTTGAATCCGGAAAGCTTGAGCCTATTGAAACGAAGCAAGACCTGGTCCCTATTTCTTCTTCGCGAGTTCCGCTTCGATGATTTTCTTGAATTCCTCGAACGGCAACGCACCGGAAACGGTTCGGTCGTTTATCACAAACGAGGGCGTGGAATTAATCTGATATTTTTGTTCCGCGCTTTTCGCCTGATTTTTGATCGCCTGCCAGAGGTCGCGGTGCTGAAAACAGGCTTGAACGTCCGAATCGGGCATGCCGGCGAGGCGTCCGATCCGCGACAGATTGGCGAGCGGCTGATCGCCGCGGGTCCATTCCGCCTGGCTGCGAAACAGGATTTCGAGCAGGCCGAAGTAGCGTTCGGGCTTGGCGCAGCGCGCCATCATCGCCGCCGCCATGGCGAGGCCGCCGAAGGGAAAGTCCCGGTAGATCAGCTTGACCTTGCCGGTGTCGATGTAGGTTTTCTTGAGTTCGGGCAGGGTATCGCGGTGAAAGGCCATGCAATGGGGGCAGGTCAGCGAGGAATACTCGATGATCGTGACCGGGGCGTCGGGGTTGCCCATGACCCGGTCCTTCATCGCCTCCTCGACGCTCGGCAGCGCCGCCGCCGGACGGACGAGGCCGAAAACTAGGATCACAAAAACCGCAAGACTTGGTAGGAAACGGGGCAAAATAACCTCCTAAAACACAAGATGTTGGTGACTATACTGATGCCCGAAACACCGGGCAAGCGCCCAATTCGGCCATGCTACAGCGTTGGGATTCCATACTTTTTCCTGCTCGGGCCGGCGATTCGAAGGCCGATCCCGATCCCATCACGGCTTTATGTCGGTTTTATGGCGTTTGCCCTGGTATTTGTCCTGGCGTTCGTTGACGGCCTCCCCCAATGCCCGCAGGGCGGCGTATAGTTCCGGATCGTCCACGCCCGCCAGCCGGTCGTCGGACGGCGTCGCGGAAACACCCGGTTTCTGCGGCAATTGCGCCGCCTTCGGCGCTCCCGAAAGGGCCCGCGCGGCCGGGGCATGGAGCGGGCCCTGGTTGAGTTTGACCCGGGCGATGGCCTGATAGCCGAAATACCGGTTGATGCGTTCGATCAGTTGCGGCTCCAAGTGGATCAGCTCGGTCGCGAAGCTGCCGTTGGCGACACGCAGATATAACGTGCCGCCGCGGCGGTCGCCCCGGGGGTAGCTGATCTTTTCCGGCATCGTCACGCCGGCGAGGGTTTCCCCGATGATCAGGGGCCATTCGGCGGCGATGGCGCCGTCGGCGAGGCCGCGTTTACCGAAGATCGGTTTGGTGAACCGCCCAACGCTGGCGGCGAGCGCCTTGAACCCGCCGCCGCGGCGATCGGATTTAGGTCGGGGCGGGGTCGGGCGTGGCGTCGCGCTCATCGGCTTGGCTCCTCAAGGCCATATGGTAAGGTCGCGCATCCGTGTCGACAACTAAACTATTCCATCCGCCATGAGCGTTAAGAAAACACGATCCGCTCAAGCAGCGACCAAGGGTCCCGACGTTTCGCCGGCCTCGTTGCGCCGCCGGTTGCTCGGCTGGTACGACCGCCACCGCCGCAGCCTGCCCTGGCGCGTCGAGCCGGGGGAGGCGCCAGACCCGTATCGCGTGTGGCTCAGCGAGATCATGCTGCAGCAGACCACGGTGGCCACCGTGCGCTCTTATTTCGAGGCTTTTTTGAAGCGTTGGCCGACGGTCGATCGTTTGGCCGCGGCGCCCTTGGACGACGTGCTGCATGCCTGGCAGGGTCTCGGCTACTACGCCCGGGCGCGCAATCTGCACCGCTGCGCGCTGGCCGTCGCCGCGGATCACAATGGTAAGTTTCCCGACACCGAGGAAGCGTTGCGGGACTTGCCCGGAATCGGTGAGTACACGGCCGCCGCCATCGCCGCGATCGTTTTCAAGCGCAAAACGGCGCCGGTCGACGGCAATATCATCCGCGTGATCGCGCGCCTGTTCGCCATGCCCGACGTGATGCCCGCGGCCAAGTTAAAAGTTAAAGAGCGCATGATGCCGCTGGTGCCGCCGCGCCGCGCCGGCGATTTCGCGCAAGCCCTGATGGACCTCGGCGCCATGGTGTGTACGCCGCGCAATCCGGCTTGCGCGATCTGTCCCTGGAACGCGGGGTGCCGCGCCCATGCTTCGGGCGATCCGCAGGCGTTTCCGGTGAAAAAGGCGAAGCGGGCCAAGCCGATGCGGCGCGGCGTCGCATATTGGATTGCGGCGCCGGACGGTACGGTCCTGTTGCGCCGGCGCGCGGAAGAAGGATTGCTTGGCGGCATGATGGAGGTGCCGAGCAGCGAGTGGCGTGAACGTGATTGGCCGTTGGCCGAAGCGAAATCGAAAGCGCCCGTCAAGGCGGCCTGGAAACGGCTGCCCGGGCGGGTGAACCACACCTTCACGCATTTTCATCTGGAGCTGACCGTGCTCGCCGCCGAGATCGAACGCGTGAATTCCCTCGACGGGGTCTGGTGCCAGGCCGGGCGGCTCGGCGATTACGCCCTGCCGACGGTGATGAAGAAGGTCGCCGCGTTGGCGGAAACCGTCTTGCGGAAATAACGCCTAATCGTCGTAAGCGATCAGGGATTCGAACGGCACGTCGAGTTTGTCGCGGCCCTTGAGGAAGGTGAGCTCGATGATGCAGGCCGCCGCGACGACCTCGGCGCCGACCTTGCGGAACAGATCGGTGGCCGCCGCCATGGTGCCGCCGGTCGCGAGCAGATCGTCGAGGATCACCACCCGCTGGCCGGGTTGGATCGCGTCGTTTTGGATTTCGATGGTGTCGGTGCCGTATTCGAGATCGTAGGTGTGGCTGACCGTCTTGCCCGGCAGTTTGCCTTTCTTGCGGATCATCACGAACCCAAGCCCGAGCTTGAGCGCCAGGGGCGCCGCGACCAGGAAGCCGCGTGACTCGATCCCGGCGAGGACGTCGGGCTGATAGGGGCTCAGCGTTTTCGCCATGCGTCCCGATAGGACCTGCCAGGCATCCGCGTGCGCGAGCAGCGTCGAAATATCGTAAAAAAGAATTCCCGGTTTCGGGAAATCGGGAACCGAACGGATGTAATCCTTGAGATCCATGGCGACATTACGCCCCGGCTGTTACTTCAGGGTTTTGAGATAGGCAATGACGTCTTCGCGTTGTTTTTCGTTTGGCAGCTTGAAGACCATCTTGGTGCGGCTTTGGCCGCGCGCCTTGACGAATGCCTTCGGGTCTTTCAGGTATTCCATCAGCAGTTTTTCGTCCCAAACGTAATCGGCGCCTTTCAAGCCGAGATAATTGTATTTCGGCGCGGTGCCCGCCTTGCGTCCGTATACCCCGTGCAGGGAGGGGCCGACCCGGTTCTTGCCCGGGCGGATATCGTGACAGGCCTTGCATTTGTTGAAGACGATCTTACCCTTGGCGGCGTCGCCGGCCAGGGCCGGATCGGACCGGAATGTGACGGTCAGCGCGGCGGCGAGGATAACGGTCGCGATAAGCTTCATATCGAAGGGTCACTTCCTTGGTTTGGGCCGTCGGGAGCGGCGGCCGGCGGACATCGTGACGATCCATAGCACCCCTTTTCGGGCCCCCGCAACAAAACTCGTCGTCGGCGAGTTTTCTGCATATTCGACTTTTTACAACGTCGGGATGCCGGCTGCCCGACTACGCCATCAGTATATCCATCCGTATATATTGTTAATTCGTTCCGTTATGGACACAGTTGTGGAATAATTTCCAGCCTGCCGTAAGCGGCCCCTGATATCGGACAGGGATGGGCAGGCGGCTCTGATCGTTAGGAGCATGATCCCGGATGGCATCTACCGCGTTAACCAAGGAAGACGTCGAACGGCTCGTTAAGGATCCGTCCGAACGGACTCGGGCCGGGACCGTCGAAAAAATCGCGAAGGATTATAATCGAGGAACGCTCTCGGAGGGCGCGCGCCGGCTTGCGCAGGAAATTTTCCGGCTCTTGCTGAATGATGCGGCCGTGCGCGTGCGCGAGGCCCTGTCGCAAAGCCTTAAAAACAGTTCGATGGTGCCGCACGATATTGCGGCGGCGTTGATCAAGGACGTCGATACGGTCGCCGTGCCGATGCTGAAATATTCCGACGTGCTGACCGACGACGATCTCATTGAAATCATCGCGTCGCAGAATGAAGAAAGGCAAACGGCGATCGCCGGACGAAAATTCGTTTCCGAAGAGGTCTCCGATGCTCTTGTCCATACGGACAACGGTAAGGTTGTGACGAAGCTGATGTCGAACGAAAGCGCGTTGATCTCGGAGCGCTCCTTGACGCACGTTCTCGAAACGCTCGGCGATGACGACGACGTGAAACAGGCCATGGTCCGGCGCCCGATGTTGCCGATCACGGTCGTCGAGAAACTCATGACCGTGGTCGCCGGCCACCTTAAAGCCGAGCTTGCGAAAAACCAGGACATACCCGACGATCTGTTGACGGATATCGTCATGCGGACCTGGGAACGGGCGACCATCGCGCTTTCGTCGAGCTACGGCCAGGATCAGTTGCAGCGCTTGATCGAGCATCTTCACGGCAACGGCCGGTTGAAGCATTCCGTCGTGTTGCGCGCGCTGTGCCTGGGCGACATCCGGTTCTTCGAGACCGCCGTGGCGACGATGGCGAACCTTTCGATTCAGAACGCGCGGTTGCTGATCCACGATTCCGACACGGCCGGACTGAAGAAGGTTTGTTCGAAGGCGGGGCTGCCGGAGTCGGCCCTGCCGGCCGTTCGCGCCGCCGTGACGATTTGCAACGAAACCGAACTCGACGGCGAGGATATGGACGTCGAACGCTACAAGTGCCGCGTCGTGGAACGGCTTTTGTCGCAATACGGCGACCGCGACTTGGAATTGGAATCGGGCGACCTCGAATACCTGTTTGCCAAGTTGAGCGCCTTGCCGAAGGAACACCGATCCTTCTCGTAAGCATGCCGCGCGGCGACGCGGCCTTACGGATGCCCGAGTTCGCGCCAGATGGAATAGTCCTTACGGAACGCGGTCAGGGAGTGCCACACCTTTTTGAATTGTTTATCCGCGGCCGACTCCTCGTTCACGACCGTTTGCCAGGATTGCTTGAGCGCCGCCATGATATCCGGGGACCATTGATGGATCTCCACGCCTTTGGCGTGAAGGCTCTTGAGCGCGTTGAACTGCTTGGCCTCGCTGGCGGAAATGCCGTAGCGGATATTGTCGCCGCATACGGTTTCGATCTGGGCTTTTGCGGTTCTCGTTAACGTCTTCCAACGATCCGCGTTGATCATCAGCTCGATCAGCTTGGTCGGCTGGTGCCAGCCCGGCAGATAGTAATGCTTCACCATTTCGTGCAGGCCGAGCTTGGCGTCGATGGAGGGCATCGAATATTGCACC
Source organism: Rhodospirillales bacterium (assembly GCA_040216475.1). Classification (GTDB taxonomy): domain Bacteria; phylum Pseudomonadota; class Alphaproteobacteria; order Rhodospirillales; family CALINB01; genus CALINB01. Next base: position 118 of record JAVJPD010000232.1, on the reverse strand, counting down.
CCGTCGATCACACCGGACTCGAGGGCGACGAAAATATCGCCTTCGGTCATGTCCTGGGTCGCGACGCCGAGCTTTCGCATCACCTTGGCGCCGAGCCCGGTGAAGCGCATTTTCAGGC
>JAVJPD010000231.1:0-4052 GCA_040216475.1 Rhodospirillales bacterium | reverse complement strand
TGTCGTCGTCCTTGATCGCGTACTGCACGTTCATCAGGCCGACCACGTTCAGCCCGGCGGCGAGTTTGCGGGTTTGCACGCGCAGCTCGTCGAGAATGGCGGGGCTCAGCGTGTGCGCCGGCAGCGAGCACGCCGAGTCGCCCGAATGGATGCCCGCTTCCTCGATATGCTGCATGATGCCGGCGATGTAGGTCTGCTCGCCGTCGCTGATCGCGTCGACGTCGACCTCGATGGCGTCCTGCAGATACGAATCGAGCAGCACCGGGTTCTCGCCCGAGACCTGCACCGCGTCCGTCATGTAACGCATCAGCGCGCCGTGATCGTGCACGATCTCCATGGCGCGCCCGCCGAGCACGTAGGACGGCCGGATCACCAGGGGATAGCCGATGGCGCTTGCGACCCGCTCGGCTTCCGGAATCGAGCGTGCGATGCCGTTGGCGGGCTGGCGCAGCTTGAGTTTGTTGAGCAGGCCCTGGAAGCGCTCGCGGTCCTCGGCCAGATCGATGGCGTCGGGCGAGGTCCCCAAAATGGGAATATCGGATTTCGACAGCGCCTGCGAGAGCTTCAGCGGCGTCTGCCCGCCGAACTGCACGATCACGCCCTTCAGCGTGCCGTTGGTCTGTTCGACCCGCAGCAGTTCGAGCACGTCCTCTTCCGTCAGCGGCTCGAAGTACAGGCGGTCCGAGGTGTCGTAATCGGTCGAGACGGTCTCCGGATTGCAGTTGACCATGATCGTCTCGAAACCCGCGTCCTTGAGCGCGTAGGACGCGTGCACGCAGCAGTAATCGAACTCGATGCCCTGGCCGATGCGGTTGGGGCCGCCGCCGAGGATCACGACCTTGGTCGCGCCGCTCGGATCGGCCTCGCACTCGGGCGCGTGCAGGCCGTCGCCTTCGTAGGCCGAATACATGTAGGGCGTCAGCGAGGGAAATTCGGCGGCGCAGGTGTCGACCCGCTTGAACACCGGGCGCACGTTGCCGTCGCGGCGCATCCTGTAGACGTCGATCGGCGTGCAGCCGCCGAGCTCGGCCAGCCGGGCGTCGGCGAAGCCCATCTTCTTGAGTTTCAGCAGGCCCGCCGCGTCCGTCGGCAATCCGTTCTTGACGATGGCCGCTTCGGTGTCGACGATGGATTTGATCTGGCGCAGGAACCACGGGTCGACCTTGCAGGCCGCAAAGATGTCGTCGAGCGACACGCCCAATCTCATCGCCTGCGCGATCACCTGGAGGCGGTCGGGCCGGTTCAGGCTGAGCGCGGCGCGCACTTTATCGACGTCGTTCTCCGCGCCCTCGCCGCCGAGCTTGGGCGGGTTCAGCCCGGTGAGGCCGGTTTCCATCGAGCGCAGGCCCTTCTGCAGGGATTCGCAGAACGTGCGTCCGATCGCCATCGCCTCGCCGACGGATTTCATCGCCGTGGTCAGCAGCGGTTTGGTGCCGGGAAACTTCTCGAAGGTGAAGCGCGGAATTTTTGTGACGACATAATCGATTGTCGGTTCGAACGATGCCGGGGTGACGCCGGTGATGTCGTTCATCAGCTCGTCGAGGGTGTAGCCGACCGCGAGCTTGGCGGCGACCTTGGCGATGGGGAACCCGGTCGCCTTCGACGCCAGCGCCGAGGAGCGCGACACACGCGGGTTCCGCTCGATCCCCTCCCGGCGGCCGTCCGCCGGGTTGACGGCGAACTGCACGTTCGAGCCGCCGGTGTCGACGCCGATCTCGCGCAGCACCGCGATCGAGGCGTTGCGCATGATCTGGTATTCCTTGTCGGTGAGCGTCAGCGCCGGCGCGACGGTGATCGAATCGCCGGTGTGCACGCCCATCGGATCGACGTTCTCGATGGAGCAGATAATGATGCAGTTGTCCGCCTTGTCGCGGACGACTTCCATCTCGAATTCCTTCCAGCCGAGCACCGATTCCTCGATCAGCACCGAATGCACCGGCGAGAGCGACAGGCCGCTCTGCACGATCGTCTCGAACTCTTCGGCGTTGTAGGCGACGCCGCCGCCGATGCCGCCGAGCGTGAACGACGGACGGATGATCGAGGGCAGGCCGACGATGTCCATCGCCGCCTTGGCTTCCTCGAAGGATTTCACCATGCGCGAGCGCGGGGATTCGAGGCCGATCTTCTCCATTGCCTCACGGAACTGCTGGCGGTCCTCGGCCTTGGCGATCACGGCGGCGTCGGCGCCGATCATTTCGACGCCGTATTTTTCGAGTACGCCCGCCTCGAACAGATCGATGCCGGCGTTGAGCGCGGTCTGCCCGCCCATGGTCGGCAACAGCGCGTCGGGCCTTTCCTTCTCGATGATCTTGGCGAGCATGTCGCGGGTGATGGGTTCGATATACGTCGCGTCCGCCATGTCAGGGTCGGTCATGATGGTCGCCGGATTCGAGTTTACCAGCACGACCCGGTAGCCTTCCTCGCGCAGCGCCTTGCACGCCTGCGCGCCCGAGTAATCGAACTCGCAGGCCTGGCCGATGACGATGGGCCCGGCGCCGATGATGAGGATGGTTTTGATGTCGGTGCGTTTGGGCATGGTTAGGATTTCGCCTTGATCAAATCCATGAACCGCTCGAATAGATAATGACTATCCTGCGGGCCGGGCGAGGCTTCGGGATGGTACTGCACCGAGAAGATCGGCTTGCCCTCGACCCTGATCCCTTCCAGCGAGCCGTCGAACAGGGAGGTGTGGGTTTCGGTCACGCCCTTCGGCAGGGAGTCGCGCATCACCAGGAAGCCGTGATTCTGACTCGTGATCTCGACTTTGCCCGTCGCCAGATCCTTCACCGGATGATTGGCGCCGCGATGGCCCAGGTGCATCTTCGAGGTCTTGGCCCCTAAAGCAAGGGCCATCAATTGATGGCCCAGGCAGATACCGAAAGTCGGAGTTCCCGACTCGAGGACCGTTTTCACCATCGGCAAGGCGTAGGCGCCGGTCGCCGCCGGATCGCCGGGGCCGTTGGAGAGGAACACGCCGTCGGGCTTGTGGCGCAGGATGTCCTCGGCCGACGCACTGGCGGGCACCACGGTGACCTTGCAGCCGGCGGCGGCGAGGCAGCGCAGAATGTTTCGTTTCGCGCCGAAGTCGACGGCGACCACGTGGAATTTAGGGTCGGTCTGCTTGGCGTAGCCGTGCCCGAGCGACCAGGCGGCTTCGCCGTCCCATTCATACGTCTGCGCGCAGGTCACGTCCTTGGCGAGGTCCATGCCCTCGAGGCCGGGCCAGGCTTTCGCTTCGGCCTGCAGCGCGGCGGCGTCGATCGTGCCCTTGGGCGCGAAGATGATCGTGCCGTTGGGCGCGCCGCCGTCCCTGATTCGCCGCGTGAGCTTGCGGGTATCGATCCCGGCGACGGCCGGCAGGTTCATGGATTTGAGCCAGGCGTCGAGATGCTGGGCCGAGCGCCAGTTGGCCGGGTCGGTGATGTCGGCGCGCAGCACGCAGCCGCGGACCGCCGGGGTCACGGTCTCGATGTCCTCGATATTCGTGCCGACGTTGCCGATATGGGGGAACGTGAAGGTGATGATCTGCCCGGCGTAGCTCGGATCGGTGAGAATCTCCTGATAGCCGGTGAGCGAGGTATTGAAGCAGACCTCGCCGACCGCCTTCGTGGCGGCGCCGAAGCCGCGCCCCCAGTAGACCGCGCCGTCGGCCAGCACCAACGCCGCGTCGCAACCGGGCGGGGGCGTGGTGTCCGGGTGCGTCGCGGGCGGGGAGGTTTTGACCGGCATCGATAGAAAGGGCCTTTAACTCGTCGTGATTCGGGGTCGCTTCGTCGCTGTCGATTCGTCGTCCGTTTCGCCGCCGGGCCCGGGTGGTGGGTATGAAACTTCGCGGAATGGCGCTTGCTCTTAGCGGGTTCGCGCCGAACGAAGATTGCGTTCACGCGCGCACGAAGAAACAAACAGGTGGTTTAGCGAAAAGTCATACGATGTTGGACGCCGCCGGTTGGGCCCTCTTTACGGGAATGTTTCAGACCCGTCAAGCCGATAATTGCCAAAAAAACCCTTTAAAATCAACACGTTAAATTAAAACCAGCGGTTGCGTCCGGACG
>JAVJPD010000230.1:0-3766 GCA_040216475.1 Rhodospirillales bacterium | reverse complement strand
CCGGCGGCCAGATGGGCGACACCGGCATCATCGAGGGCGACGACGAGGCCAAGGCCGCCGTATCCGACACCCTCAAGAAGCTCGGCGATCTGCCCGTGCACGTCGCCAAGCTCGAGAATTGCTCGCTGAAAGTGGGCGACGAGGTGACGATGCGGGTCGATGTCGCGCGCCGCCGCCGGCTGCGCGCCAATCACTCCGCCACTCACCTGCTGCACGCCGCGCTCCGCGAAGTCCTCGGCGATCACGTCACGCAAAAAGGCTCGCTCGTCGCGCCCGACCGCCTGCGCTTCGACATCAGCCACCCGAAGGCGATCGCGCCCGAGGAATTGGACCGGGTCGAAGCCATCGTGAACGAACAGATCCGCGCGAACTCGTCGGTGATCACCCGGCTGATGGAGCCGGACGCGGCGGTCGAGGCGGGCGCGATGGCGCTGTTCGGCGAGAAGTACGGTGACGAGGTGCGCGTGGTCAGCATGGGCACGGAACTCGATAACGCCAAACGCACCTATTCGGTCGAGTTGTGCGGCGGCACCACGTGCGCGACACCGGCGATATCGCGCTCTTCAAGATCATCGGCGAAAGCGCGGTGGCGGCGGGCGTGCGCCGCATCGAGGCGCTGACCGGCGAGGCCGCCCGGCAATATTACGAAACCGAAGAAGCGGCCCTGCTCGAAGTCGCGGGGCTGCTGAAGGCATCCCCCGCCGACGTGCCCGCGCGGGTCGCCGGGCTGATCGAGGAGCGCCGCAAGTTGGAGCGCGAATTGGAGGCCGCGCGCCGCCGGATCGCGACCGGCGGGACGGCTGACGGCGCTGCCGAAACCGCGGCCAAGAACGTCGCCGGCATCAAGTTTTCCCCGCGCCTGCTCCAGGACATGCCGGCCAAGGATCTCAAGGGCCTTGCGGACGATTTGAAGAAACAAGTCGGCTCCGGCGTGGTCGCGCTGATCTCGGTTGCCGATGGCAAGGCTTCCGTGGTGGTCGGCGTCACCGACGACCTGACCGCGCGGATCAGCGCCGTCGATCTGGTGCGCGCGGGTTCCATCGCCCTCGGCGGCAAGGGCGGCGGCGGCCGTCCCGACATGGCGCAGGCCGGCGGGCCCGACGGCGCGCGCGCGAACGAGGCGCTCAAGGCCATCGAGGCCGCGCTCGCGGGCGTGGCGGCCTAAACCGGGCCGTACACACAAGCATTGAAGGAAGACGCATGACCAATCGTTTCGAAGGCACGGACAGTTTCGTCGCGACCGAGGATTTGATGGTCGCGGTCAACGCGGCGGTGGCGCTCGAGCGGCCCCTCTTGATCAAGGGCGAGCCGGGCACCGGCAAGACGGTGTTGGCCGCCGAGGTTGCCGACGCGCTCGGCATGCCGCTGATCGAATGGCACATCAAGTCGACCACCAAGGCGCAGCAGGGTTTATACGAATACGACGCGGTCGGCCGCTTGCGGGATTCGCAGTTGGGCGATGCGCGCGTGCACGACATCTCCAATTACATCGTGCGCGGCAAATTGTGGGAGGCGTTCGAAAGCGAAGAGCGCCCGGTGCTGCTGATCGACGAGATCGACAAGGCCGACATCGAATTTCCGAACGATCTGCTGCTTGAAATCGACCGCATGGAGTTTCACGTCTACGAGACCCGCGAGCGGGTGAAGGCGAGGAACCGTCCGGTGGTGGTGATTACGTCGAACAACGAGAAGGAACTGCCGGACGCGTTCCTGCGCCGCTGCTTCTTTCATTATATTCAATTTCCCGACACGGAGACCATGCAGCGCATCGTCGATGTACATTATCCCGATATCCACAACCGGCTCGTCAAGGAGGCGTTGAACGCCTTCTATAACGTGCGCGATGTGCCGGGCTTGAAGAAGAAACCCTCGACCTCGGAACTGCTCGATTGGCTCAAGCTGCTCATGGTGGAGGATATCCCGCCCGAGGCGTTGCGCGAGGCCGATCAGAAAAGCGCCTTGCCGCCGCTTTACGGCGCGCTTCTCAAAAACGAGCAGGACGTTCACATGTTCGAACGCCTGGTGTTCCTGCACCGGCGCGAACAGAACTGAGACGGGCGCGCGGGGCCGAAGGGCGAAAAGGGGGCGCGGCATGGATTTTAAGAAACTCGTCGATCCGGATACGATCGAACAGTATGTCAAGCAAGCCCTGGATTGGCTGAACGCCAACGTCTTCGTCTTTAGCACCATCAATCAGCTGGCGATCATCCTGGCGGCCTGTATCGTCGCGAAATTCCTGGAGCCGCGCCTGCGCCGTTGGGCCGGTGCGGCCGTGGCCGGCACCCGCATCGAGATACAGGCAAATCAGGTCGGCGTTTATACCGGCCCGCTGACGTTTCCGCTGGTGTGGCTGATGTTGCAGTGGTTCTCGGTCTACATGGCCGAGACCGCCAAGCTGCCGAACATCCTGATAGAGGCGGTGGTCAGTCTGCTGACCGCCTGGGTGGCGATCCGCCTGGCGGCGGGCTTCATTCGCGACCCGTTCTGGTCGCGCACGGTGACGGTGATCGCCTGGACCATTGCCGCCCTGAACATCGTCGATCTGCTCGATCCGACGATCCGGTTCCTCGATGCGCTCGCCTTCTCCTTCGGCCAAGTGCGCGTCTCCGTGCTCGGCGTCCTCAAGGGGCTGATCGCCGTCGGCGTGCTGATGTGGGCGGCGTTGGCGTTGTCCCGTTTGCTGGAAAACCGGCTCAGGGCGATTCCGTCCGTGACGCCCTCGGCCCAGGTGCTGATCGGCAAGACGCTCCGGATCGTTCTCATTACGGTCGCGATCCTAATGGCGATCAGCAGTATCGGCATCGATTTGACGGCGCTCGCGGTGTTCACCGGCGGCATCGGCGTCGGCATCGGTTTCGGCCTGCAAAAGATTTTCGCCAATCTCGTCAGCGGCTTCATTCTGCTGATGGACCGCTCTCTGAAGCCCGGCGATATCATCACGCTCGGCAACGGCCGCGGCAGCACGTTCGGAATCATCAACAAGTTGAGCGCGCGTTATGTTTCCGTCATCACCCGCGACGGCATCGAAACCCTGATCCCGAACGAGGAATTGATCAGCACCCGGGTCGAGAACTGGTCGTTCTCCGACAACAACGTGCGCGTGCGCATTCCCTTCGGGGTCTCGTATAATTCCGACGTTCATAAGGTGCGCGAGCTTGCCTTGCAGGCGGCCGGCGAGATCGAGCGTGTTCTCACGTACCCGCGGCCCATCTGTAACCTGATCGAGTTCGGGGACAATTCCGTGAATTTCGAGCTGCGGGTGTGGATTTCCGATCCGGTCAACGGCCTCGGCAACATCAAGCACCAGATCAACATGCGCCTGTGGGATCTGTTCAAGGAGCATGCCGTCGAGATTCCGTTCCCGCAGCGCGATCTGCACATCCGCAGCTCAATCCCGTTGCGGATCGAGAAAGACGGCAACGACCAAGGCGATTAAAACGGTTAACGGCGAATGTTCATCGATTTCTTCTTTCAGTTGCGCGCCGCCAAGGTTCCGGTGTCCTTGCGCGAGTATCTCACGCTGCTCGAGGCGATGGACGAGGGCCTCGCCGACTACGACGTCAACGAGTTCTACTATCTCAGCCGTTCGTGCCTGGTGAAGGACGAGACCAATCTCGATAAGTTCGATCGGGTGTTCGGTCACGTGTTCAAGGGGCTCGAGAACGCAAGCGAGGGCATCGACGTCCGCGAGCTGCCCGAGGCCTGGCTCAAGAAGCTGGTCGAGCGGTACCTGTCGGAAGAGGAAAAGCGCGAGATCGAGGCTCTC
>JAVJPD010000229.1:0-1316 GCA_040216475.1 Rhodospirillales bacterium | reverse complement strand
AAGCCGTTCGCCTGCATCTATTCGACGTTTCTGCAGCGCGCCTACGATCAGGTCGTTCACGACGTGGCGATCCAGAAGCTGCCGGTGCGGTTCATTCTCGACCGGGCCGGTTTGGTCGGCGCGGACGGCCAGACCCACCACGGTTCGTTCGACGTCGCCTATCTCGGATGCCTGCCGGATTTCGTGTTGATGGCGGCTGCCGACGAGGCCGAGTTGGTCCACATGGTCAGAACCGCGGTCGAAATCGACGATCGTCCGAGCGCGGTCCGTTACCCGCGCGGCGAAGGCGTCGGCGTCGAGATGCCGGAGGAGGGCGTGGCGCTTGAGATCGGCAAGGGCCGGATCGTGCGCGAAGGCGACAAGGTGGCTATCCTCAGTTTCGGCACGCGCCTCGCCGAATCCCTGAAGGCGGCGGACAATCTGGCGGGGTATGGGCTCTCGACCACCGTGGCCGATGCCCGTTTCGCCAAGCCTCTGGACAAGGATTTGGTAAAGCGCCTGGCGAAAAATCATGAAGTCCTGATCACCGTCGAGGAAGGCTCCATCGGCGGTTTCTCGACCCAGGTTCTCGAATGTCTGGCACGCGAAGGCATTTTCGACCGCGGTCTGAAAATCCGTCCGATGCATTTCCCGGATCGCTTCATCACACAGGACTCGCCGAAGGCGCAGTACGATGAAGCCGGTTTGAACGCCCAGCATATCGTGGCGACGGTTCTGGCCGCCCTGGGCCGCGGCAACGAGATCGTCGAGCCCGCCGCTCGCGCTTAAATGTCGGGCCGCTCGCTCGCCCATCCATCATGACGCGCGCCGGAGACGGCACGGATAAAAAGAAACGCCGGTTGGACGCGCTTCTCGTCGAGCGCGGTCTGGCGGAGAACCGAACCCGCGCGCAAGCCCTGATCATGGCCGGGCTGGTCTTTTCCGATTCGTCGCGGCTCGAAAAACCCGGCATGCAGGTTGCGCCCGATCTGGCGGTTACCGTGAAGGGGCAGGATCATCCCTGGGTATCGCGCGGCGGCGTCAAACTGGCGCATGCCCTGGAATATTTCGGCATCGATGCGACGGATAAAATCTGTCTCGACATCGGTGCCTCGACCGGCGGTTTCACCGACGTCTTGCTGCAGAACGGCGCGCAAAAGGTTTACGCCGTCGACGTCGGACACGGCCAATTGGCGTGGCGGCTGCGCGAGGATGCGCGCGTGACGGTGCTGGAGAAGACCAATGCCCGCAACCTCAGCCGTGACGTTATTTCCGAGCCGATCGATCTGATCGTGAGCGACGTCAGCTTCATCAGCCTGACGACGGCGTTGCCGGCG
>JAVJPD010000228.1:0-2019 GCA_040216475.1 Rhodospirillales bacterium | reverse complement strand
TCGAATTGAAAGAAGATTCTTCTTTCTCAAAAGATCTTGTTCGGCTGTATTCATGGCCGTAAGCTTCTCCGCCCCACCAACCAATATTTCAAGTCCGGGGATTAACTTTCTTAATATTTTTGTCGAAGCATCAGGGCTGATTGAATACCCAAGAGAAACAATTTTTCTTATCAAGTCTTGCTTTGCTGTCTCCAGATTCCGCTTTGCCTGTTCTATCTCTTCGTTAAGTTCCGCGATTCGGTTTTTAGTTTCTCGAATTGTTATTTTTACGCTCCTGATTCCGCCTTTAATGCCACTGCAAATTTCTTGAACATTCCTGTCATCGTTTTGTTGATTACTCCTACTATTTATATCCGATAACTGTTCAAGCTGGCTTTGGAATTGACCTTCTTGTTTTCTATCCGGCGGAATTTTGTGTTCGACCTTATTTGTCAGTACCGAACCGCCCGCCCTTCGTTGGACCACTACTTCTGAAGTTTGATTATTCTCCTTCCCAGAACGACGGTAACGGCGGCGGATGCGTTCGCGCTCCTCGGGCGTCATCAGCGGGTTCTTGCTTCCGCCCGGCCCGACTGTGAGGATAGTCCCTTCGCGGCGGCCGAGTTCCTGAAGCGCCCTAAAAAGCATGACCGGCTCTCTCTCAGATTTACGAAACCGGACCTTACGTCGCACGGCCGGCCGAACCGACCACCGGGCCCTCGCCGTGCAGGCGCGCGTACAACGATTCGAGCTCGTTCTGCGCCGCCGCAGAGCGGTACTTCTCCCGCACGGCGGGATCGGGGCTGTACTGCCAGGCGTGAATCTCGTTAATCCGTTCCTGTACCGTCGAGCCTGCCGCCGCCCCCTCGCCGCCGTGAAAACCATCCTCGCCCACGGCCTTGCCGATCGACGCGAAGGCACGAATGATCTCCGGGTGATCGCCGAGGCGCATGCCGTCGGCTTGGGTATTGTTGAGAAACTCGATGAGACGGTCGCCGCCGTACGCCACCAGCGCCCGCTGCGCGGCCTTGATATTGCCCTCATACGCCCGCCCCCATTCCTTGTGCAGCTCCGCGTTTGCCGCTTCCAGGGACTCCGTGCGGCCGGCCTGCATCTCGCCGAGGGCATCGGACGCCATCTCGTAGTAAAACCCGACGGCGGCCTTGACCACGTCTTGCGGTGCGCCGGCCTTGTGCATGGTTTCAAGGAACGATTGCAGGCGCATCTGATCGTCTTCCGATACCGGAAAATCCTTCGGCGCGATCTCGTGCAAGGCAATGCCGTAACCGTCCGGTTCCGGCGGCACGCCGAGATGCTCGCGGAAACGCGCGACCTCGTCCTCGCCGGCATCCTTGCCCGGCAGCGGCAGCGCGGTCGAGAGCTTCTGGCGCAACTCGAACGCGGTGCGCGCTGCGTCCGCCGGTGATTGGAACCGGCCCGCGAACCGGCGCACCTGGGCATCCTCGATGCCGCTGCGCCAATCCTCGCCTGCGTCGGCGCCGGACTCATACGCCGTTCCCTCCGCCGTCATGTCGGCCTCAGCCATCGTTCGTCTCCTTCGTTTTCGTTATCGGGAAATTTTCTCGGCGGCGCACCAAATTTGCCCACCGGGGACAAAAAAAGTATAATAATAAATTATTATGATTAAGAGCTTACTATGAAACTCGGCATTGTTTCTTTGCTATTCGCGCTACTGCTGCCCGTTATCGGACAAGCCAAAACGCCCGTGCCTGAATTTCCCGCCGACCGTATCGACGAAGCCGTCGCCGATAGTAACTGCCCGCTGGCGATGAAACTCCTCAAGCCTTTTCTCGATAAAAATCATCAGGTTGCCCTGAGTTCCTTCGCGAGATGGTATCACTTTGGCGTATGCGTCGAGCAAAACATCGAAAAGGCCATCGAATATTACGAACGCGCCGTGAAGGCCGGCTACTGCGCAATGGAAGCCCGGATCGGCATAATCTACCTCAGGGGCATCGACGTAACGATAAACATCGCCGAAGCCCAACGGCGGTTTAACAAAGCCGCGATCTGCTTTGC
>JAVJPD010000227.1:0-2354 GCA_040216475.1 Rhodospirillales bacterium | reverse complement strand
CGACCCTGGTCAAGGCCGCCGACAACGTGCAGATCTACAAGTACTGCACCCACATGGTGGCGCATACGTATGGTAAAACTGCAACCTTCATGCCGAAGCCGGTCGCTGGCGAAAACGGCTCGGGCATGCACACGCACCAGTCGATCTGGAAGGACGGCAAGCCGACCTTCGCCGGTTCGGGCTACGCCGATCTGTCCGATACCTGCCTGTTCTACATCGGCGGCATCCTCAAGCACGCCAAGGGCATCAACGCCTTCACCAACCCGACGACCAACAGCTACAAGCGGTTGATCCCGGGCTTCGAGGCGCCGGTGCTGCTGGCGTATTCGGCGCGCAACCGGTCGGCGTCGTGCCGCATTCCGTTTTCGAGCTCGCCGAAGGGCAAGCGCGTCGAAGTCCGCTTCCCGGATGCGCTGGCCAACCCGTACCTGGCGTTCTCGGCCATGATGATGGCCGGCCTCGACGGCATCCAGAACAAGATCCATCCGGGCGACGCCATGGACAAGGACCTTTACGACCTGCCGCCGGAAGAACTCGCCGAAGTGCCGACCGTGTGCGGCTCGCTGCGCGAAGCCTGCAACTCCCTCGACGCCGACCGCGATTTCCTCAAGAAGGGCGACGTCTTCACGGACGACCAGATCAACGGCTATCTCGATCTGAAATGGGAGGACATCTACAACTTCGAGCACGCCCCCCATCCGATCGAATTCAAGATGTACTATTCTTCCTGATCTCTCGTGAGATCACTCGTGGAAAGGGCCGCTCTCCGGGTTCGGGGGGCGGCCCTTTTTTTGTCGAAATGCAGGCCGGCGTCCTAATTCCCTTATCCAAAAAAAGTGAAAATATTTTATAGTGACGCGTCGCCCGTCGTTCCGTCCGGAACCGGAACGCCGAGGCAGATCAAGGCCAAACATTGTTCTCTGCCTTAATATTGCCTTATTGCTTCAGGAGCCTATCCGAATTCGAATCGAGTCACTTTGAGGGGGAAATCATAATGACGCGTGCTGACGGTGCGGGCTTTACCCGGCGTTTTGGATTTGTTTTTGTATCAATCATTTTGGCTTTCGTTCTTTATGTATCCGATGCGCGGGCACAAAGCCCGTCAAGTCTTCCCAGCCTGAGCGTGACGTCGGATACCGTCGATACGGGCGTTTTAAAACCGACGGGAGAAAACGCCGTAAACCTTAAATTGAGTTCTTGTTTCAGCGGGAACAGGCTAAACAATTCGTGCTTGTCCGGTGCGGTTTTGACAAAGCTGCAACTGCACCAGGAAACACCGAGAAAAAATATTGCCCAAAAAGGATACGCTATTTGCGGTGGCGTCGATCGAAACCGCCGATTGCTTCCCGCCTGCAGTGATGTCAGCGCGACTTATGTCGGCAAGCCGGTGCGCGCTTGCGGTAAAAATGAATTTTACGGCGGCGGCAACTGCATGGTCTGCCCGAAGGGATTCGTGCGTTCAAAGCGTCTCGCCACGGGCGACAAAGCCTGCACCAACGGCGCCAGGACGAACGCAAAATTTTCCGCGGGCCTCACGGCCAGGAAATTCGGCTGCGCGGCGGGCGCTAAATTTCGCACGGTCAATGGCGGAGGCTGCTGGTCTTGCCCCGATAAATACAAAATGGTCGCCGGCAATCCGACCAAGAAAAAAATCTGCCGGGCGAGCGAACTCGGTTGGACCCCCGCGACCTATGCCGAGCCCGGTTTGTTCGGCATCAAGGGCGGTCCCGACATCGTTTTGGAATTTCTGAAGAAGCCTCAGTTGATTACCGACATCATGGTTACGACGGCCCTAAAAAGCGGAGCAAAAACCGCCGATATTCCAAAATATGTCGCCGCCGAATGGAAAATCATCCGCGACGATCCCAATCAAAGTTCGATCTTATCGGGCATGGGTTGGGCAAAGCTGTTGGACATTATCGAAAGACCGGCCAACGTCAGCCGGACGACAGCGGAGAAGGCATTCGTGACCGATTATGGAACGTACTTTTCCAAACGCAAAGCTTTCATCATGGCCGATGCCATCGACATGTACGACAACTGGAAGGTTGCCGCGGACATACGGAAACAGAGCGTTCAGAATTCGGCGCAAAACAAATTAGGGGCCGCCGTCAGTTTCGTCGATGAGCCGCCGGATTTTGCGCGATTGGCCGCAAGTTCTCTCACTTTAAGCAGCGTCGGCGTCGCTTCTTTCGGCGTCGCCGCCATCGGTATCGCGTCGGGAAAAAGCCTGGCGCTGTTTGCGCCCTATGCGCATGCGTTGCGGGCCGTGGCCGTCGATGCGGTTAAAGTAGGCCTCATCGCGACAACGACATCGGGGCAATCGTTCGGCTCCGTTTTATTGGCATCGGCGG
>JAVJPD010000226.1:0-2077 GCA_040216475.1 Rhodospirillales bacterium | reverse complement strand
TGCCGGCACCGTGCTCAAGCAGGAGCATCCGCTGCCTTACAAGGCCCTTAAAGTGTTCGCCGACACCCGGATCGATCCCTAAAAGCGACCCGAATGCCGGGATTCAGGCCCCGTTAACTCCCCGGCGCTAAAATTGACCATGCTCATATCGGCCCCCATCCGGATGTGAGATAGATTACGGCACGTATCGAAGGACGCCGCAAAAGGACATCCATGTCGACGCAAGTGGTCAAAACAACCCAATGGTTCCTCGGGCTGCAGTCCCTGATCCTGTCGGACCCGCGCTACGAACGCCTGCGCCCCCTGTTCACCAAGGGCCTCAGCGAACTCAAGGACCTGATGGCGATCCGCAGCCTGCACTACACGGCCTATCACGCGATCTTCCGCAATCTGTCGCAGCCCGCCGAGTGGGCCATGATCCAGGCCATCGACACGTTCGTGCGCGAGAAGATGAAGGTTTCCGCCAAGAGCCTGAGCGAGGGCAAGAGAATTGAAACGATCGTCGACACATTGGCCGAACACGGCCACGCGCAACTGCCGAAGCTGTCGGCCGGCAAAGTCGGCGACATGCGCGCGTATTTCGAGAACACGCCGTGTTACGCCGGCCCCTACGATCCGAACCGCCCGGAACCCGAGCTCTTCGGCGTCGATGAACTGCGGGCACGCGGCGAGAACACCGCGCGCTACAAGACCCGCGACGTGATCGAATGCCCGCACGTGATGCGGGCCGCCACCGATCCCGCCGTGATCTCGATCCTGACCAGGCACCTCGGCACCATTCCGATCATTCTGGATTACTCCTGCTGGTGGTCGTTCGCGAGCGAGGACAAGGACAGCCAGCATGCCCAACTATTTCACTTCGATCTCGCCGACTACCGTTTCTGCCTGATGTTCATTTATCTCACCGACGTCGACATGGACGGCGGGCCGCATACCCTGTTCGAGAAGACCCACGAACTCGACGACGTGGTGAAGATCCGCGAAGCCTACCCGGGCAGCGCCGAGGAATGGGACGATTGGTATTTCCAGAACCTCCGCAAGACCGATGACGAAATGACCCGTTACTTCAACGGCCGCACGCCGGTTTCCCTGACCGGCGAAAAGGGCACCAGCTTGCTCGTCAACACCCGCGGCATCCATAAGGGGATGCTGCCGAAGAAAAAGGACCGGCTGATCATCCAGGTCGTCTATGGCATCACGCCGATGCTGCAAACCCTGTTCGACGATCCGATCAAGTTCGGCACGCCGTCGGCCAAACACATCCCCGAATGGATGACCAAACCGCCCTACGATTACGTGAACTGGTTTTTCGCCGCCAAATGACGCCGCGGCGCGGAACCGGCGGGACGAGACCGGCGGGGCGACGGGATTCAAGCCTTGTTAACGGGTCCGGCCTAAGATCGCCTCGAGGCCCGGCCGCGCTGAATCGCCTAGAGTTGTGTGCTATAGTCGATTCCGCCCGTTCGCCGACCGGACCCGTCGCGAGAAGGAGCCTTTCATGTCCGAACAGATGCTGAAAATGGCCAAATGGTATAACGGGCTGCAGGCCAAGATCGCCGGCACGCCCGCGTACGGCCGGCTCGGCTTTCTGTTCCCGGACCGGCACGAGGACGTCCGCGAGGTCAACGCCATCCGGGGCCAGCACTTCAACGCCATCGACGCCATCTTCCGCAACCTTTCGAGTCCGGTCGAATCGGCCTTGATCGGCGCGATCGACGACTACATCCGCCACGATCTCAAGGTGCCGGATAAGATTTTATGCTCGGGAAAGGCCGTCGAGAAACGGGCGGCGGAGCTGAACGACTCCGGCCATACCGCCCTGCCGCGGCTTTCCGAAAAAAAAGTGCAGGAAATCCGCGATTATTTCGAAACGGCCGGGTGCTACGGCGGACCGTTCGATGCGAAACACGCCGAGCGCACGCTTTTTACCGCCGACGACCTGCGCCGGCGCGGCGAAAATACCGCCCGCTACCCGACCAAAACCGTGGCGATGGCGCCGCACGTCATGCGGATCGCGAGCGATCCGGTCGTCGTTTCGATTCTGACCCGCCATCTCGGCACCCTGCCGATCGTTCTC
>JAVJPD010000225.1:0-1879 GCA_040216475.1 Rhodospirillales bacterium | reverse complement strand
ATCTTACACATCGGGGCCGGAAAGTCCATGAAATTGCGATGTTCGGTATAGGTATTTAAACCAGAAAAAAGGAATAATTTCATATTATTTTGGTCAAACGCGGATGTCCAGCAGGGTCTGGACCAGCGGGTTGCGGTGCGTGTTGAACAGCTTGGTGTACTCGTTCCTGAGAATTTGAACGTGCTCGAGGCTGCTCGCGAGTACCGCGGCCTGGCGGGACACCTCGGCCTCGGCCTCGCGGATGATTTGGGCCTGTTCGATGGCAATCGCCTCGATGGCGAGGTCGGCGTCCTTGACGTCGGTTTTGGCCCGGTTGCGCTGGAATTCGATGGTGGATTTGACCACCCCGTAGCGCCGTTCCTCCAGATCCAGCACGGATTTGGCGGCTTCGAGGTCGGAGCGTGCGCGCGCGCGGCCCTCGGGCGTCGCAAAGTCGTCGTACAGCCAGGAATCGAGGATGCCGATCCCTTCGCGCACGACGGTGCCGGTGAACGGGGCCGCGTCGGCGGTGTCGGCGTTCAGGGTGAAGCCAACGTCGTTGCCGTCGATGCTGTCCAATCTTGCGCCGGTGTCGAGGTTGGCGAAGGTTTCGCCGGGTTCCTCGGGATAGGAGTCGAAACGCCGGAGCAGGTTCGTGGTGCGCTCGGGCTCGAAACGCTTGCCCTCGGAGTCGACGATGTAATAGTCGCTGACGAGATTGATTCCTCGAACCGTCTGCTCGATGCCGTTGACGTTGGTCGGAAACGTCAGAGTGACGTTGCCCTCGCCCAGTAGGTTCGGCTTCACCCGCGCGGTATCGGCGACGTTGCGCATCTGATTGAGGATGCTGGTGAATGCCGAGCGATAACCGGCGGCATTGGCGGCGGCCTCGGGATCGGCTTCGGCGTTCGTCACCGTTTTGATCAGGGCGTCGATCTGCGAGCGCAGGCCGCTGACGCGGGTGATCGTGTTGTCGACGTTATCGAGCGGATCTTCGAGCTTGGCCTTCAGCTTGCGGGATTTATCCGCCTCGATGTTGATCGCGTTGATCTCGCGCTGCTTTTGCGCGGTCACGGACTCGGCGCGCTGTTTCAGGCGCTCGGAAAAAAGCTCGCCGAAACGGGCCAGAACCGTGGCCGATTTCTGGGCGGCGGCCGCAAAGGGCTGAAGAAGGCTCATCTGTATCAATCCTGCGGTGACTCTCCGCCCTTTCGGTTAAGCGTTGGTAAACCCGTCCCGGAAAAGATTGTTGTATGTTTCCCGGCGCCATGATTGCCTCGCAACCCTCTGGCCTCTATGGTAATTTGCCGGTCGGTCGGCGGGTACGGCGGCGGCCGCGGCGGTTTGAGCCGTCCGGGGCAATTGTCGTATTGTCGTAAATTGTCATATTGTCGCAAGGAGTGCCGCAGGTGCTGTTGAGTGCGAATACAGTCGATGGGCTGAGCCTGACCGAGCAGGATGCCTTCAGCATGTCCCAGGCGGCGATTTTGCTCGACCAGGCCCGCGCGAAGGGCGACATGAAAGCCCTGGCGGCGGCGCTGGATCATAACCTGGAACTCTGGGTTGGCATTCGTACCTTGGTTTCGCGTCCCGAGGTCAGGGTTTCGCAAAACGTCCAGGAAAACCTGACCAAGCTCGCCAATTACGTTGCCGATGCGACCATGTCGCACGGCGTCGAAATCCCGGAAAAGACCCTCGACACCCTGATCAACATCAATCTGCAGGTTTCCGAAGGCTTGCTCGAGGGCAAGCTCAACCTGGAGCGCAACCTGGCGCGGGAAAAGCAGTAATAAGGATCAGGCGCCGCCCATTTCCAAGCTCATGATGTTGGCCTCCAGCTCCGGCGAGAGCGGTTTGAGGTGCTTGTATTGCAGGATCTGCTGCGCGATCTGCTTCAGGC
>JAVJPD010000224.1:0-2129 GCA_040216475.1 Rhodospirillales bacterium | reverse complement strand
CGAGCGTGTTGGTGACATTGATGGTGAGCTTCTCGCCCTCCTTAAAGCGAAGAACGGGCCCCGGCACGGTGCCGTTGATGGCGAGCGCCGGCGCTTCCGAGCCGCTGACGTTCAGGGTGGTCGCGCCGATGCTCAGATCGTAGGTGCCGGCAAAAGATGCCGGCACCGTCGCAAGGATCAAGGCGGCACTCAAGGCCGCCGCTGTGAGGGGTTTCGAAAATCGATCATTCATGGTTCCAGTCCTTACTTTTGGAATTCGATGGGGCCCATCATGCCGGCCTCGTAATGGCCGGGCAGGTTGCAGGCGAACTCCAGTTTCATGGGCTTGGTGAATTTCCAGACGATCTCGCCGGACTTGCCCGGCTCCAAAAGCAGGCTATTCGGATCGTCGTGCGACATCATATTCATGCCGCCGTGATCCATCTTCATGCGGTCATGGTTGATGCGGTCGGCCTCGATCATGCCGTGCTCGGTCATGACCATCATCTGTTTCTGGTGCTTCTTGTGCATGGCAGCCGTGCCGAGGCCGAATTCGTGAAGCAGCGTGCCTTTGTTCAGGATCTTGAAACGCACGGTCTCGCCTGCCTTGACGCTGATCGCCTTGTGATTAAAGAAATTGTCTTCCATGACGATTTCGACCGTCCGGCTGACCTCGGCGGCCTTGCCCGGCATGCCGAACTCGAGGCCGTGGCCGCCTTGATGGCCGCCCGCGGCCGATGCCGGCGCGGCCAGAATTGCCGTCGACAGAGTCGCCGCCGTGATGCCGATGACGGCCCGCCGGAGGCGGGCGATTCTTTTGCTGATCGTGTTCATGATTTTACCTTCTTCCAAAACTGATGAAACGGCACCGTCCGGGACGGCAGGGTGTGCGGCCCATGCGACGGGGATTGCCGATGTCTCTTTCCGCCGTGCGATGCGATATCGCGGGCGGGGGGCGGCGGCCGAAACCGCCGGAGAATTCAGGCGTAGCGTTTTGGAGGTCGTTTGGAAGGCGAAATCGGCTGCCCTTGGGCAACCGTCATGGATACGAGGGGGATCGTGTTCCCTGCGTCGTCGGTAAACAGCGCGGCGTTCGCGGGAAAGACGGCGGTGGTGGTGCAGGCCAGGGAATGGCAGCAGCCGAAATCGGAATCGGGCGCCGTTTCGGACGGCATACCGCCGTGGTCGGCGTGAGATGAATGGTCGTGCGCAGCAGCGTGCGTTTCGATGTTCTTGGCGGCGGCATGAGCGCCGTGATGATTGGCGGCGCCGGTCGCGGCGCTGAAGCCGCCCATGCCGAACAGCAGGGCGAGGATCGCGGCGAAGCGGATCGTTTTTTGTGCCAGTGACATGCCGCGTAAATTTCCGTCTCTTCCTCGGGCGATACGATAGCGAAGTATATAGGAAGAGAGGCCCGTTCGTTCAATGCAAAACGGCGTGAGCGCCTTCCATGTGCGGGAAGCTTTACAAGCGTTGCGGCGCGGAAAATCAGGCCGAAGCCTTGGCTTTCTTCTTCGGCTTTTCGTCTTTCTTGGGCTTGTCCTCGTTGGCCGGCTGGTCCGGGTCGCGCAGCACGTAGCCGCGGCCCCAGATGGTCTCGATGTAGTTCTCCCCGCCGGTCGCGTTCGAGAGTTTCTTGCGCAGCTTGCAGATGAACACGTCGATGATCTTGAGTTCCGGCTCGTCCATGCCGCCGTAGAGATGATGAGGAACATCTCCTTGGTCAGGGTGGTGCCCTTGCGCAAACTCAGCAGCTCGAGGATGCCGTATTCCTTGCCGGTGAGATGCACCGGCTGACCGTCAGCTTCCACCGTTTGCGCGTCCAGGTTGACCGACAGCTTGCCGGTCTTGATGACGGACTGCGAATGGCCCTTGGAGCGGCGCACGATGGCCTGGATGCGCGCCAGCAGCTCTTGTTTGTCGAACGGTTTGGTGAGGTAGTCGTCGGCGCCGGTGCCGAGGCCCTTGACTTTCATTTCCGATTCCGTGAGGCCCGACAGGATGAGCACCGGCGTTTCGACGCGGGCGTCGCGCAGGCGTTTCAGCACGTCCATGCCGTGCATGTCGGGCAGCATCAGATCGAGGATGATGATGTCGTAGTCGTAGAGCTTGCCGATTTCCAAGCCGTCTTCGCCGAGATCGGTGGAATC
>JAVJPD010000223.1:0-2332 GCA_040216475.1 Rhodospirillales bacterium | reverse complement strand
CGACCGGCTTGACGTGGGATGTGGTGCTGGTGAGGAACGCCTCGCGGGCGTCGAGCGCTTCCTGCACGGTGAACGCGCGTTCAACGAACCGGACGCCCTTTTTCGCGGCAAGCTTGAGCTCCGTTTGCCGAGTGATGCCGCCGAGGATGGCGTTATCGAGCGGGCGCGTCACCACCTCGCCGTCTTTCGTGACGATCCAGGCGTTGCTCGAGGTGCCCTCGGTCACGAACCCCTCCCCGTCGACCATCCAGGCCTCATAGGCGCCGGCCTCGCGCGCCTGCTGCTTGCCGAGAATGTTGCCGAGCAAGGCGATGGATTTGATGTCGTTTCGTTTCCAGCGGATGTCGGGAATGGTGATGACCGTAACCCCCTTGGCGATGGCCTCGGCGTCGAACGGTTTGGCGGCGCGCGTGATCATCATCAGCGAACTGTCGGCATCGAAGGGAAACGCGTGATCGCGCGGCGCGACGCCGCGGGTGATCTGAAGATAGATCATGCCTTCCCGGATTCGGTTGCGCCGGATCATTTCGCGCATCACCACCTTGAGGGCTTTTTCCGTGACCGGCCAGGGGATGCGCAATTCGCCCAGGGAACGGCGCAGGCGAACGACGTGCGGCTCCTCGTCGACCAGCCTGCCGCGGTGCACGGCGATAACCTCGTACACGCCGTCGGCGAAATTGTAGCCCCGGTCCTCGATGTGAACAGTCGCTTGGCTTCGCGGCAGGTATTGGCCGTTGATGTAGGCAATATGACTCATGGATCATTCCGGCTTAGAAGTATTCGAGGCGGACCGAGAACAACTGTTCGACCTTGCGCACGGCCTCCGTCGCGGCAAAGAGGACGACCCGGTCCTTGGGCTCGATGACCGTATTGCCGCGCGGGCAGATGACGGTGCCCTCGCGCACGATGGCGCCGAGCAGGACGCCCTGCGGCAGCTTGACCTCGCGCAGCGGCGGCCCGACGAGGCTCGATGTTTCGAGCGCCTCGGCCTCTATCAGTTCGCCGAATCCCTCGCGCAGCGTGTGGACCGAATGGATGCGGCCGCGCCGGATATGCTGGAGGATCGTGGAAACGGTGATATTGCGCGGGCTGACGACCACGTCGATGCCGAGCGAGGTGACCAGCGGCTCGTAGCTGCTTTTGTTGATCAGGGTGATCGCGCGGCTGCTGCCGTAGCGCTTGGCGAGCAGCGAGGAGAGAATGTTGGTTTCGTCGTCGTTGGTGACGGCGACCACCGTTTCCGTCGCCGCGACGTTGGCTTCATCGAGAATATCGGGGTCGAGAACGTCGCCCTGCAGGACGATGGTGCGGGTCAGTTGGCTGGCGACGGTTTCGGCCCGGCCGATGTCGCTTTCGATCACTTTGGCGTTGACGCGCTCGTGTTCGGATTCGATGGTTTGCGCCAGCAGCAGGCCGACGTTGCCGCCGCCGAGAATGAGCAGCCGGCGGGCCTCCGGTTCCTCGTGGCCGAACGCGGCCATGGCGCGCAGAAGCTGGGAACTGTCCACCACGAAATAGACTTCGTCGCCCGCGAGCATCTGATCGTCGCCGGTCGGCACGATCGGCTTTTCGTCGCGCATGATGCCGACGACGACGATGTTGAGGTCCGGAAACAACTGGGTGAGTTGGCGCAGCGGCGTATTGACGATCGGACAGGTTTCAGAGATGCGCACGCCGAGGAGTTTCACCATGTCGTCGGCCAGGGGAATGGTCTCGAACGACCCCGGCACCTGCAGGCGCCGCGAGATCGCGCGCGCGACCTCGATTTCGGGCGAGATGATGACGTCGATCGGCATGTGTTCGCGGGCGAATAGATTGGCCCAGATCGGATTGCGGTAGCTTTGGTGACGCACGCGGGCGATCTTCGAGGGCACGTCGAACAGCGAATGCGCGACCTGACAGGCGACCATGTTCACCTCGTCGGCCAGGGTGACGGCGATGATCATGTCGGCGTCCGAGGCCCCCGCCTGCTCCAGCACGTCCGGACGGGCGGCATGGCCGACGATGCCTTGTACGTCGAGGGTGTCGCCGATCCGCCGGATCAGCTCGGGCGATTGGTCGATGACGATGACGTCGTTGTTTTCGAGCGCGAGATGGCGGGCGATACTGAACCCGACCTGACCGGCGCCGCAGACAATAACCTTCATAGCGTTGTCGCTTTCACAAGTGCCGAAATATTCGTGCGAATTCCTCGATCAGACGGTGACCTTGCGGTCTTTTTCGCCGGTTTGGACCCCGAGCGATTTCAGCTTGCGGTGCAGCGCCGAGCGTTCCATGCCGACGAACTCCGCCGTGCGGGAGATATTACCATCGAAACGGGCGACCTGGGTCA